>JACCZH010000064.1 GCA_013696045.1 Chloroflexia bacterium | reverse complement strand
ACGCCGGGGACGGCATCGTCATCACGAAATCGCTTCAGGAGCGCATCGCCGGTAACGCCGCCGTCTGGTCACAGTTTCCTGAAACAACCCGGATCTTCCTGCCGGGCGGATCGCCCCCGGCGGTTGGCTCGGTCTTCAGCCAGTCAGATCTTGCCGGGTCGCTGCGGGCCATCGCGGACGGAGGCTCCGCCGCATTCTATGAAGGAGAGATTGCCCGCAAGATCGTCGAGAGCTCGACCACCGATGGGGGGCTCTTCTCCGAAGACGATCTCAGCCGTCACAACACACCAACGCCGCCACCGATCTCGATCCCCTACCGTGGCACAACGGTCTACGAGCAGCCACCAGTCACGCAAGGCGTTGTCCTGCTTATGGCGCTCGGCACGCTGGAGGAGTTCGGCTACGGCAGCTACGACCGGCAGACCGCTGACAGCGTCCACCTGCAGGTCGAGGCAACCAAGCTCGGCTTTATCGACCGGCTGGCCCACTTCGGCGATCCGGAGCATATTTTTGTCTCTGTGGACGATATGCTCTCGGCTGAGGCGAACCGCCGCAGAGCGGGTGTCATCGACATACAGCAGCGCAGTGACCGCTATGGCCAGCTCCCGGTCCACGCCGACACCACCTCGCTGGTCGTGGCGGATGGTGAAGGCCGGGTCGTCACCTACATTCACTCGCTCTACTCAGGCTCGGGTGTCGTCGTGCCCGGCACCGGCATCATGATGAACTCGCGGTTGCTGGGTTTCTCGCTGGACCCCGATAGCCCCAACGCGCTCGCGCCGGGCAAGCGTCCGGTCCACACGTTGAACGCGGCCATGGTTGTCAACGGCGACGACGTCTACGGAGTCTGCACTCCGGGCGCGAACCTGCAAGTGCAGCACAATCTGCAGGTGCTCACCAATCTGCTGGATCACGACCTGGAGATGCAGGCGGCCATCGACGCACCGCGCTGGTCGATGGGTGACCAGATGGAGATCGGCGACCCTAGCCTGAACATCGAGGACCGCTTCGGCGAGGACGTGCTCGGGGAACTGGAACGGCGCGGGCACACGCTCAAGCGCGACCCCGGCTGGGCGGTCGGCGGCGGCATCCAGGTCGTCCGGGCAGACCGTTCGGCAGGCACGCTCTGGGCGGGTCGTGATCCACGCCGGGCGTCCAACCTGGCGGCGGCATTCTAACCGGAGCGTTCCTGCCGGCCCAGGATGCGGCCGATGCCGGACGGTTTCTTCGCCGCAACCTGTGCTCGGCGCCGGTAGGCCTCGTCCAGCAGGTAGGTGATGTCATCGGCATAGAGCAGCCACTGCAGCGGCGCCATCGCGGTGTGGCCGGACGCTTCCACTTTCGCAACACCGCCGACCGCGAAGAAGCTATCCAGCTCGGTGACACTCACCGCCTCGGCATACTGGCTGTCCAGGCGGTGACCCAGCGCCCGCAGAAAATCTTCGTAACCGGTCGGCAGCAGTGGCGTTTTGGCTCGCACCCATTCGTTTTCGCCTCGTGCGGCTAACCCGCTACGAAACAGTTGGGGGAAGTCCTTATCCAGAAACTCAAGCGCCTCGGGGGTGCGGCTGCCGCGCGGCGTGCCGCGCACGAGCATCCCGCCGCCAACTTCCATCAGGTTCATCGCCTGATAGCGGTAGGTGTCCAACTGGCGGCCGATAACCCGCAACCGGTTCTGATAGGTCGGCTGCGTGAGCTCAGCCGGCACGCCGTCGGCGACGGTAGCAGGTGAAGAAACGACCGTGCCCGTCGTGGATGTAACGATCTGCTGCACTAGGCCGGCCGCAACGTCCTGGAAGCCCTGTTTCTTGGACACATAATCCACGACTCCAGCGCGAAACGCAGCCACGGCGATCTGCTCTGACTCCACACTCGACAGCATGATAACCGGCAAATCAGGCTTGCGTTGCCGGATACGAGCGAGAGTTTCAAGGCCATTGGCGCCCGGCAGATCGTAGTCCAACAAACAGACATCACAAGCGTTCGCGGCTACCCAGAGCACGGCTGCCTCGCCACTGGTCACGTGCACTGGACGCGGCAAGACCCTGCGCTCGAGAGCAGCGGTCATTGCCTGTGCCAGACGGCTGTCCTTCTCCACGAGCAAAATGACTGGCGTGCTCACCGCTGCACGCTTCCTTCAGCGGTAGCCCGCTTCATGGCCGACCAATACATCAGGGTGTTGCCCAGAACGGCGCGCAAATCGTGAAGGTAGCTCGGCTTATTAATGTAGCCACTTGCGCCCAACTCATACGCGCGCGCGATATCCGCGGTGAGCTCTGACGACGTCAACATGACGACGGGCACCATTTTCAGGTTAGGATCTGCTTTCAGGCTTTGCAGCACATCAAACCCGTTCAACCCGGCCATGTTGATATCGAGCAGCACCAGGTCCGGCACAGTCTCCGACGAGCGCAGCCACTCCAGAGCGTCGTTGCCATCGTAGAC
>JACCZH010000011.1 GCA_013696045.1 Chloroflexia bacterium | reverse complement strand
CGCTGGAGTGGATCGAAAACCAGTCCAGCTGCAACGCTCGCGTGTCGGCCACCGAGTGCTTCGAGCGCGATTCCAGCACGTCGCTGATCCTCCGCATCCGAAAAGGCGGCTCCCAGATCCCGAACATCGGATAGGGATACTCGTCATCGACAATGCGGCTGTTCGCGCTGGCAACCCAACCGCGCGACGGATTGCGCTCATAGGGCATCGCTTCTGTCGGAATGTACCGTGGTGGAAACTCTGTGCGATCGAGAAGACCAGCCCTGGGTTGCCGCACAGGAATGCGCCCAACACTGATCTGGGCTATCTCCCCATCCGCGGAGGCAATACCAACGTTGAGTGTTGGCACGGAATGGAGATCGCGCACCGCGAGGATGTCATCAACGCTCCGAGCCGCGTTGATCCTCAGCACCCCCTCCGCTTCGTGGCTCGTTTCCATACCGGTCCAGTACAGGCTGAACGGCGACTCCAACACATCCGGAAACAGGTCGGAAATCAGTGGACCACGGGGTGTATAACGCAAATGTAGCGTCTCCGGCTCGCGGTTCCTGACACCAATCAGCTCGTCTCGAACCTCCAGTTGCGCCCAACCATCACCATCGCGCACAGCGTCCCCGGCTTCGTTCAGCTCCTCGCGATAGAGGAACGCCTGGCCAATCATGCCCGCCGTCTCACCCCAGGCTACATGCAGATTCCGGCCGGCTCCGATACCAGGATAGCCAGCGGGAGTCATGCCGGCCACGTGATAGCCAGGAGCTTCCATAGATGCTTCGTACCAGATCGACGGGTTGGTGTATTCGAGATGCGGATCAAACGCCAGCAGCGGGAACCCAGTCACCGAGCGCTCTCCCGACACCGCCCAGACGTTGCTAAACCCGTGACCCGGGAACAGGGCGGGAATCGACTCAGATTCCGTGGCGACAAACGCTGGGCCCGCGTGTTCCCGAATAACCGGTGGCGCTTCCGCCGCCCGCCCGCTAAAGATCGCATCCGTCCACTCATCGCCGATCGCTGAACGGAACCGCTCGGCCAGCACATCGCCCATAAAAAAGCTGCCGCCCAGCGTCCAGGCCAGCAAGCGCAGCACTGCCACGGTGTCCGAAACGGTCCACGGTTCCGGCTGATGACGAGAAAGCCGGAACTCAAGCGGCAGCCGGTGGGTTGCGGTCCAGTGATTAATACCGGCCGCCAGCGCATCAGTCGCCGCGCGTGTGTCATCACTCATCGCCTGGGCGCTGGCGCTTGTGGCCTGTGCCATCCCGAACACCCTCATCAGCCTGTCGGATTCCAGCACGGCCTCACCCGCTACCTCTGCTAGCCGTCCAAGCGACTTGCGCCGGACCAGATCCATCTGCCAGAGACGGTCAGACGCCATGGCGTAGCCCAGGCCAAAGAGTGCGTCGTCACGACATCCGGCAATGATGTGCGGAACACCAAAGCTATTACGCTGTATCGTCACCGGACCGCCCAGGCCATGCACCTGCAGTGTGCGGCGCTGGCGGCGCTTGGCAAGACGGGCCGCGACGGCGACCGAGCCAGCGGCGAGACCTGCCCATCCCAGGGTTCCGGCCACGGATTGGCCTGTGCGCATTCTGGTCCTCTTTCGTCCTGATCGTTAGGCGAACGTAACTACGTCCTTTATACTCGACTGTTGGCGCTAACCTGGCGCGAACGGCACACGTAAAAGGACGTTCATAACCGATGATGCGATTTCGTAATGGTGTATCCATACTCATGCTTACAGCGCTTCTCGGCGCACTCGTTGCCGCCTGCGGCAACGATGATAGCGCCGACCCGGCAACCACAGCAGAAGCAGCGGGAGGAGAGCTCACATCCATCACCGTCGGCAACGTACCAGTACTGATATACGCACCGGTGATGATTGCCCTGGATAAAGGGTACTTTGCCGAGCAGGGGCTCGACGTTCAGCTTGAGCCGCTGGCCGGGGGCGCGGATATGGTTACACTGACCGCCAATGGCGATTTTGACATTGGCATTGGCGGCGCAGGTCCAGCGTTCTTTAATGCGATCGACCGCGGCATCGACCTCAAAATCATCGCGCCGCTGCACT
>JACCZH010000049.1 GCA_013696045.1 Chloroflexia bacterium | reverse complement strand
ACGCAGAGGGGAGGTTAGCAGGATCATTGCTGCCGCGACCGGCTGCCGCAGCGCGAGGAATAGCAGCGCCAGTAGGATGACAACGACGGCCGCCACGAGCGTTGATCCAATCCAGTTCACCATCTCGAAGAACAAGGCGGTTTCAGCGGGTATGCGGCTTTGAAGGAAGAGCGTTATGTTGATGTCGCCGGGTAGCACACTTGGTCCTTGCGCGGCCAACGAGAGCAGCGTCACCGGCACGAGAAGCGTCAGGATCATGAATGGGCTGATGCGCTCGTTCCGTTTAGCGCGTGGCTGATGATGTATGGCTGACCGCATGGTGACCACGGGTTCCTCCGATGTTTGCAAGGTCTGACGTAGAGAGTAGAGTGCCGGCACGCGGCCAGAACCGCACGCCGACGTGTGGATTAATCGTCGGCGTGGACGGACAGCACCGTGCCGTCTGCCGCGTCAACGATCACTTTGTTCTTGCCAATCTCCACGGTATAGATAAGGTGGCCGCGTTCGTAGTCGAGCTCAACTTCATCGACGGTTCCGGTCGTCGCTTCCTCTGCCGCGCGAATAGCGTCGCCAAAGGAAATGCCGGGCGCCTGCGTCTGGCGGTCGTTGGTGTCGTTCCAATCATCGTCATCATCGTCGTCGGTTTCCACCCGGACGATGCTGCCGTCGGTGGCGTCAACGATGACGTCGGTTTCGCCAACCTCGATGTCGTAGACGGCGCGACCACGGCGCTGCTTGATGCCGAGACTCTCCACCGCTCCTGACGCGGCTGTCTGGGCGATTTCAACCGCGGCATCCGCTGAGATTTCCAGCTCGCCGGTCCTTCCTGACGTGCCCGGTGAGGTTTGCTGATGATTGGCCGCAATCTGCCGGTTTTCGGTCAGGTGATTGAAACCTGTGTAACCGAGCACCGTGCCATCAGAGGTAAACGCCGCCACGGCCAGTCCGGCCATCAGCGCAACCACTCCAGCAGAGACGACATACCGGAAGGGGGATCGTCGGGATCTCATGTAACGCTCCTTTAACGCTTCTTTGCCACAGGTCCATCATCGACCTGTTCCCAGTCTCGGACACCAGCGTTAAATGACGATTAACTGAACATGAGATTTTGACACTGCTGACGCGCGGTGTCCGCGGTCACCCGGTGGGCAGGATAACGACGAAGGTCGAGCCGGCGCCGACCTCACTCTCGGCCGAGATCGAGCCTCCGTGTGCTTCCACGATCCAGCGGCAGATAGCCAGCCCGATGCCGGCTCCGCCCTCATTGCGGGCGCGGGCGACATCGACGCGGTAGAAGCGGTCAAAGATACGCGGTAGTTGCTCGGGGGCGATGCCGAGCCCAGTGTCATGAACTTCAAGCCGCAATGAACCTCGCCCCAGCGACCAGTTGACCTGGACGCTACCGCCGGCCGGGGTGTGCCGGATGGCGTTGTGCAGCAGGTTAAACAGCACCTGGTGGAACAGCGTCAGATCAGCGGTGATGGTTGCGGCTTGCCCGTCGAACGAGAGCCTCACATCATGCTCCTCCGCGAGCAGGCGCAGCTCGTCTATCGCAATTTCGACGGCGGCGGCGACATCAACCGGGTCGCGCTGAATCGGAATCTGTCCTGCGTCGGCCCGGGCAAGCAGCAGCAGGCTGTTGACAAGATCGATCATGCGGTCGGACTGCTCACCAATTGCGCCCAGCACCTCGCGATAGGCGACGGCGTCACGTGGACGGCTGAGCGTTACCTCGATCTGTCCCTTGATGATGGTGAGGGGCGTGCGCAGTTCGTGTGACGCATCGGACGTGAACTGGCGTTGGCGCTGGAACGCGGTTTCGAGACGCTCCAGCATCTCGTCAAAAGTACGTGCCAGGCGGCCCAGCTCGTCGTCTGGGAGATCGAGATCGAGCCGCTGGCTCAAATCCTTGGCTGAGAGTTGCCGCGCGGTGCGCGTAATACGGTCGATCGGCGCAAGTGCCCGGTGCGCCAGCAAGAGGCCAACGACGGCCGCCAGGAGGATCGTAACCGGGAAGGCCACCCTGATAATGTTCGTCAGGCTTTCAAGGGTGTCACCGATATCCTCGTCCGATTCCCCGACGGCCAGTGCCCCGATGGTGATGCCATCCCGGTTGATGGGAACCGCCAGGACGCGAAAGGTGTCGTCGTCTCCGCTCACACTAAGCCAGCGCCGCGAACCCGCGATCACAGGCTGGATCTCCGCTGAAAGAGACGGAATCTTTTCATCAGGATCGCTCGTGTCCAGAAGCAATGCTCCGGAGCTATCGAATATCAGGATGAGCTGTTCGTCATCCAGCTCCTCCTCCAATTCATCGTCGGAATCGTCACCGTTGGAGGCTGCTGGAGGTAGCTGAAGCGGCAGGGCCGGGAGCCCGTTTTCAACCTGGATCAATCGCACCAGCACGTCCGAGCGACTTTCGATGCCACTCTCAAGATTGTCCTGGAGCGCGCTATGTAGGGCGAAATACACACCGCCACTGAAGGCCGCCAGCAGGAGTGCCAACGACAAGACGTGCCAGAGGGTGAGCCGCACCCGTATGAGCCGGAAAGGATTGCGCATCGTCAGCTGGATTCCGGACGGCTGGAGATACGGTAGCCAGCGCCACGCACCGTCTGGATCAGTCTGGTTGGGAATGGATCGTCGAGTTTGCGGCGTAGATAGCGAATGTGGACGTCGATGACGTTGGTCACATTGTTGAAATCGTAGTTCCAGACGTGTTCAGCGATCATCGACCGGGTAAGGATCTGGTTTGGGTGGCGCATCAGATATTCCAGAAGCGCGTACTCCTTGTTGGTCAGTTCAATGGCGGCTCCCTGACGTTCGACCACCCGTGTGGTGGTGTCAAGCGTGAGGTCCGAAACCCGCAGGAGTGTGTTCATGAGCACCGGCTCGCGCCGGGTGAGCGCCCGCAGGCGCGCCAGTAGCTCGGCGAACGCGAACGGTTTTACGAGGTAGTCATCCGCGCCGCTGTCGAGTCCACGCA
Organism: Chloroflexia bacterium; assembly: GCA_013696045.1. GTDB lineage: Bacteria > Chloroflexota > Chloroflexia > Thermomicrobiales > CFX8 > JACCZH01. Next base: position 1,721 of record JACCZH010000049.1, on the reverse strand, counting down.
CTCGATCGTCGATCGCGTCCCGGGCGGTAAGCATCAAGACTGGGACACCAACGCCGCGTGTGCGTAATGTGCGGCAAACATCAATGCCGTCGCGTTTCGGTAGCATCACATCCAGGATAATCACGTCGTAATCGACAACGTCGGACCAGGCGAGCGCGTCGTCACCATCGGCCGCGACATCGACGGCGTAGCCCGATTCGGTCAGACCCTTCTCGATGAAATCGGCGATGCGTTGTTCATCCTCAACCACCAGTACCCGCATAGAGACGCGCGCTCCTTCCTGACTCGGGACACACCCAGCCATCGTTCAGGCTAAACGACCAAGATGAAGGGAAGATTAACCCGTGGGAGTTTCCACGCACACAATAGAACATGCAATGCAGGACGATTGCGATGCGGTTATCATAGGGGTCACGTTATCAATGACGCTGAAAGAAGGATAGTCCGATGGCAGCTGAAACGCGCACAATGCCGGGCAGGATCACCGGCGAGCGAAATGGTGAGGCAATCGCCAGTGGGTGGTGCCTTGTCGCGTATGAGACCGGAGTCCGTCACGAACCTCTCGACGAGTGGCGCGGTGAAATGGCCTGCACCGACGCTGATGCCCGCAAAGCTATCGCCGCAGCCGAAGGCACAACACTGCACCTCCACCTCGATCCCTACGGTGGAGAGTTCGAGCCCTGGCACGGTCCGGTAACGGCAGTACTGGTTGACGAAGCCCTCGACCCGGACGCGCGCCGGATTACCCTTACCTCTGCCGGCCCCCTGATCCGCTTCCGGCAGGGTGTGGAAGAGAAGGCGGCGGCAAAAGCATAGAAGATTCTTACCGCTTCCGTACGGGCGACCGGTTCGGTCGCCCGTACGAACTGTCCATCGTCCGATCCACCTATCCACATAGAAACCGCTCGTACCACTCAAGCACCCGGTTGAGGAGGTCGAGCTGGTGCTTACGTTCGCGGATCGAGTGGCCCTCGCGGGGGTAGGTGACGAGGGTTGTCTCGACTCCGACCTGCTGGAGGGAGATGTACATCTCAATACTCTGGGTCGGGCTCACGCGCTTGTCGGCTTCGCCGTGAAGGATGAGCGTTGGCGTCGTCGCGTTGCGGATGTAGCGGACGGCGGATCGCTCGAAGTAGGCATCGGGATCGTCGTAGGGAGACTTTTCGAAGTACGAGAGGTTGGCGCTCGGGATATCGCCCAGGCTGTTGTCACTGATCATGTTGGGTAGTCCCGCGCCCATCACCGCCGCCTTGAAGCGGCCAGTCTGGCTGACCGTCCAGGCCGTCATGTAGCCGCCCCAGCTCCAGCCTCCTATACCGAGCCGGTCCGGATCGGCGATTCCGCGTTCGATCATTGCGTCTACACCGGACATCATGTCGCGGTACTCGTTGCCGCCAACGTCACCAAAGAGCGCGTTCAGGTATTCCGAGCCACGGCCGGTGCTACCGCGTGGATTGGGCATAAGGACGGCAAACCCGCGCCCGGCCAGCATTGCTGCCCAGTCGTGCCAGTTGCCATAGAACTTGTTGGCCCACAGCCAGGTTGGACCGCCATGGACGCTGACGATCAGCGGATAGCGCCGGCCAGCGATGTAGCCGTGCGGCTTGTAGAGGACACCCTCGACCTCAACTCCCGGATCACTTGACCAGCGCGTGATCTCGGGTTCGCCCAGGGCGGCCTCTTTAAGAGTGTCGTTGAACGTCGTTCTCTGGCTGCCCTCC
>JACCZH010000550.1 GCA_013696045.1 Chloroflexia bacterium | reverse complement strand
GTCTACGGTTGTGACGCATACGGCTCCGGCTTTAATGCGGTTCGCTACTGCAACGAAGAAGTGGATGCTCTGCTCGAGGAGGCGCTGGTCGCCACCGACCAGGAAGAGCGCATCCAGCTCTACACGGACTTCCAGAACGCGATGCTCGCGGATCTGCCGATGCCGATCGTCGACTTCCCGCGCAGCATCCTCGGCGTGAACAACCGCGTTCACAACTTTGTCCCAAACAGTGTCAACCTCCGGTTCAACTCGCAACACTGGTGGGTCGAGGAGTAAGGCCACAACACGTTGTCCCGGAGCATTGCTGAGCTTTTTCGGGCGGGGGTCATCAGCGCCATTACCGACCTGGCGCTGATGATCCAGAGCGTAATGCAACTGATGAGTCCCAGATGCCGGCATTCTCATCGGAATAGTGATTGGCGGATCGAGCAGGGCAGGGCATTCTGTGCCGCTAGTAAAACACCGTCAACGTCCGGTGGTACGGTTCGACATCGCCCGTCAAGTCCTGTCCAAGCTGCCAGAGACGTCCGTCAATCTCATGGCTGGCGAGCGATGTGCCGCGCTCCAGCAAGGCCTGGCGCAGATACTCGACGCTCCAGACCGTAGAGGACCGGATCTCGATCTCCTCGTCGCTATCCACGCCGATCAACCGGTATTCGGCGATCTGTTGAGCAAGCCCGGGGGAGTATTCGAGAATCCCGAAGCTGCGCAACACCTGTGGTACCTTGTAGTCAGCAAAGGCGGTGAGGGTATTCATGTCGTGAAACGCGCCCGGTCCCGTTTCAGCAAACGCGCTATGGAGATCGGCAACGAGAATCTGGGCACGCTTGTAAAAACGTACAGCCTGGCCGTCATGACGCACGACGTCCCGGAACGAGGGCATGGAGTGCAGCACCATCTCGATCAGGTGCACCGGAGAACCACCCGCCTGGTCGATCGCAAGCAGAAAGGATCCGTTCCAGCGTCGCAGGAGCGCCTGGCCTACTTCACGCACGTGCTCCAGCCTTGCATGCAATAGCAGGATCGGGTCGCAGCCAGGATCCGGCGCCAGAATCTCGTCAAGCTCGGCTTCAGTGAGCGCCGCCAGAAACTCGGCGTTGGCAAGTGGCACACCGTTCTCCATGGCCCTACGCAACGCGACAGCCAGCGCCCAGTAGCCGTCGTAGGTCGTGCCGTCATAGGTAACGCTCCAGCGCTTACGTTCGGGATTTGGAACAGTCCAGAAGCAGAAGTTCAACGCATCCAGCACGAGCACAAGATTCGCGGTCGCCGCGTCGTCGCAGCCAGCCGGGTGCAGGTTCGACCACTCCGGCATTGACTTCTCCATGCCGGCCAGCAACTCGGCGGTTTTCCCCAGTTTCTCGTGGTTGATGCGCACGTGCCGTGCCTTCTCCACGACCGGCAACGTGTTCTGCAGCACGCCAAGTGGATCGTGCGACTGGAACTCTGCTGTCATCTGAACCTCCTTTGTGCTGCCGGGACTGGCATGATTATCCGGCAGAGGATCGGAACGGCCGGGAAGGGTGATGATGCGGGCATACTTCGATTCTAACGGGCGGCGGGCAATCCGGCATCTCCCGGCGCTGGCAATCTTCATCATCCTCAGCCTCTTGCTCACCTGGCCCCTGGCGCGCGACATGCGGCACGTCCTCTATTCCTGGGGCGACCCTGTCTTTCAAGCCTGGACAATAGCCTGGAACTGGCACGCGGTAACGACCAGCCCCGGCGACATCTTCAACGCCAACGTGTTCTACCCATGGCGCAACACGCTGGCCTATTCCGACCATCTCTTCGGACAGACCCTGCTCGTTCTGCCGGTGCTGGCGCTGACCGGTGAAGGTATTCTGGCCGACAACATCTCGGTACTGCTGGCGTTTATCCTCTCCGGATTCGCCATGTACCTGCTGGTTTTCGACATGACCGGCAACCGGGTGGCCGGCATCCTGGCCGGCGTTGCCTATGCGTTCGCGCCGTCACGGATGGCGCACCTTGAGCATTTGCACCTGCTCTCGATGCAGTGGCCGCCACTGATCCTGCTCTGCCTGCGACGGGTAACGATCTCAACCGGCGCGTCCCGGCGCTGGTGGGCCGGCGGGCTGGCGGCAGCCTTCTTCATGCAGGGACTCTCAGGTGTCTACTTCCTCTACTTTAGCGTGGTCGTGCTGGTCATCGTGGGTGGAGTGTATTTTCTGTTCGCGCTGATTGGCCGCGAGCGACAGCTGGCCCAGTCTATCGCTCTGGCCGGCGGAGCTTGCGCCCTGGCCGGAGGGTTGCTGATCCCGACGCTCTGGCCCTACCAACAGGTGCATAACGACCTGGGGATTGAGCGAGAAATGGCCGAGGTCAACTTCTGGAGCGCCAAACGGAGCGATTATCTGGCGGTCTGGTCTGATAACCGGCTCTACAACTCACTTCTCGACGATCATTTCCGCCACATCGAGCAGGCGCTCTTTCCCGGTCTGGCAATCATCATTCTGGCAGGCGTTGGCCTGACCCATTCCCGTTTTCGACGTGAGAAGTGGATATTGCTGGCCATTGTCGCAGGTGCGATCGTCCTCTCCTTTGGCTTCACCGGCACAATCTTTGTGCGGGACGTGCCGTTGCCCTATCGCATCTTTTACGAAGGCTTGCCGGGTTTTAAGGCGATCCGGGTTCCGGCCAGATTCGGGTTGGTGGCGCTCATCGGACTGGGAGGTCTGGCAGGGCTTGGCATTGACCGTCTCTGGAGGGATGCCTGCAACAGGATTCCGCCACGACGGCAGGTGGCAAGTGGCGTCGTGGCGCTGGGATTCGGCTTGACTGTGCTAGGACTGGAAGCTCTCACGATCATGGAGTTGCCCGACCCGCTGCCCGTTGATGATCCACCGCCGGCCTACGCCTGGATGGCCGCCCATCCGGCCCCAACCATCGAGCTGCCCATGGGCGAGGGCGACGT
>JACCZH010000541.1 GCA_013696045.1 Chloroflexia bacterium | reverse complement strand
GTCGATATTCTGGGCCGTATCGCGATCTACGCGCTGCTGGTCATCCCGGTTGCCTGGCTTGCCTACGGACTGGCGAAGCGTGTAGGTGTCTGGCGGCGGGGACAGCCGGAGAACCGCTTCGATCAGTGGGGCCGGCGGCTGAAGGGCGCGCTGCGCGACAGCATCTTCCATGGCCGCATTGTCCGGGAAAACAAGCTCTTCGCCGGCATCATGCACGCCAACATTTTCGGCGGGTTTATCGTGCTGCTGATCGGCACGATCATCGTCATGATCGAGGACGACATCACCGTTCCGATCTTCGGCTACAGCTTCTACCAGGGCGATTTCTATCTGGGCTTCAAGTTCGCGATGAACCTGGGCGGTTTGATGCTCATCGTTGGCGTCCTGATGGCCTTCTACCGGCGCTTCGTCGAGCGGATCAAGATCCAGGAGAGCGCCCCGGACGATGTGATCATTCTCGCTTTCCTGCTGGTGCTGTCGGTGCAGGGCTACGTTGTTCAGGCGCTACGGCTGGCCGTCGTGCAGGATCCCTGGGAGCGGTGGTCGTTCGTGTCCTATCCGATGTCGATCCCGCTGCGGGGATTGTCAGAGGGATGGTTAACCGGGCTGCACCAGTTGAACTGGTGGAGCCATTTCATCACCACCTTTGTGTTTCTGGCCTACTTTGCCTACAGTAAGATGATCCACCCGTTTACCAGTTTGACAAACGTCTTCTTCCGGCGTCTTAAGCCGGTTGGCGAGCTGGAACCCATCCTCAACATCGAAGAGGCCGAGACGCTGGGTATCGGCAATCTGGAGGATTTCACCTGGGCGCAGCTGATGAACGTGGATGCCTGCATGCACTGTGGCCGCTGCCTGGAGTATTGTCCGACCTTCAACACCGGTAAGCCGCTTAAACCGCGTGACCTCGTGCTTCAAATTGCGGGCTACGCCGCCGACAACGGTGGCATCTTCTCCGGCGAGCTGGGTCAGCAGTGGACCTCGGCGCGCTTCCGCAACGGTTTGGGTGCGGATCGGGAGCTGATCGGCGGGGTCGTCTCGCCTGCTGAGCTGTGGGATTGCACGACGTGTGGGGCGTGTGTCGAGCACTGCCCGGTCTATATCGACCACGTGCCGATGATCGTCGGGATGCGGCGCAACATGGTGCTGGAGCAGAACGAGTTTCCAGACGAGCTGGGCCCGCTGTTCAACAATCTGGAGCGCCTGTCGAACCCATACTCCTATCCACCAAACCAGCGGGCCGACTGGACGAAGAAGCTGGACCAGCCGGTTGCGATCATGGCCGAGAAGGCCGCCGCCAACGAAGCGGTAGAAGTGCTCTTCTTTGTCGGCTGCCTCGGATCGTTCGACCCGCGCAACCAGCAGACCACGCTCGCACTGGCGCGGATTCTGCAGGCGGCGGGGATCAACTTCGCGATCCTCGGCAAAGAAGAGACCTGCACCGGCGACCCGGCCAAGAGGATCGGCAACGAGTATCTGGCGCAGATGATGGCCGAGCAGACAGTCGAAACGCTGAACAGCTACACTTTTAAGAAGATCGTGACCGCCTGCCCGCACTGCTTCAACATCCTTACCAACGAATACCCTCAAATAGGCGGTAACTACGAGGTTATCCACCACAGCCAGCTCATCAACCAGTTAATAGAAGAGGGTCGTATCGAGATCGATCCGCAGTCGTCGATGGCGCGGGGTAAGGTGACCTACCACGACCCCTGCTACCTGGGCCGCTACAACAAGATCTATGACGAGCCACGTACTGCTGTCGCGGCCATGCCGGGTGTCGAGCTGGCTGAGATGGAACGCAACCGCAACAAGTCCTTCTGCTGTGGCGGCGGCGGTGGCCGCATGTTCATGGAAGAAACGCGCGGCAGCCGGATCAACCAGGCGCGGGTCAACGAAGCGATCGACACCGGCGCAGAAGTGCTCTGCGCGGCCTGCCCGTTCTGCATGACGATGTTCGAGGATGGTATCCGCGGCGTCGGCAAGGAAGAGGAGTTCAAGGTCCTCGACCTGGCCGAGATCGTTGCGGGGTCAATGGTGAAGCCGGCAAATGGTGCGTCTGAGCCTTTGCCCGACGCGTCCTTTGATTGACGCGCGTTGCAAATCACCGGCATCTCGACCGCGGGGCACACGCCCAGAGGGCACCCGGGGTCGCAGAGATCTCATAGCCACCCAAGCTCCGGCGGACCGAGATCTCTCTACTCCGCTGCGCTTCGGTCGAGATGACACTGGGGAAGCAACGCTTCGATTGAATTGAATGTTGGGAGGAACGCATGAAGTATTTCCGTATTTATACCGACGAGGCTGGCGAAAGCCACTTCGAGGATGTCGACATCGAGTTGGATGAATCGTCGGGCGGCTCGGATCTTTCAACGCTCTACCCGGCCACCGGCGTGATGTTCCGCCGCAGCCCGGCCGACCAATATCTCGACTGGCACCCCGCGCCGCGCCGGCAGTTCGTCATCACCCTATCCGGCGAGGCCGAGGTGGAAGCCAGCGACGGCGAGGTGCGCCGGATCGGCCCAGGCACGATCATGCTCGCCGAGGACATAACGGGCAAAGGTCACATCACGCGGGGAGTTGGCTCCACCGAACGCGTCTCCATCTTCATTCCCTTGCCAGACTAAATCACGGTGACGATCGTCACTCCTCTACTTGCTCGAACTCCTTGTTCTCTGATGTTCCTTCCTTCCTTGGGAACCGGTGGCGTCGGTGGAGGACACGGACGGCGAAGTCGTAGGTGACGTAGCCGTGGAGCCAGCTGATGAGGACCAGGACTCTGTTACGGCCCCCGCTGAGCTTCAACAGGTGGATGGCAAGCCAGGCGAACCAGGCGGGGAAGCCGGTGATCTTGACCGGACCAAGCTCGGCCACTGCCCGTCCTCGTCCAACCGTAACCATGCTGCCGCGGTCACGATACCTGAAACGCTTCAGCTTCTGGCCGCGGATGTCACGCAGGATATTTTTGGCCGCGTGCTCGCCTTGCTGGGTCGCCATCGGCGCGACCTGGGGATAGGGTTTCTCCTGTTTGGGTGGGACATACCCGTTGACATCTCCGGCAACGTAGACCCGTGAGTCACCTTCCAGAGTCAGGAGTGGCGTGGTTGGGACGCGGTTGCCGGCTTCGGTCTCCGTCAGTCCATCCACCGGTGAGCCTGTCACCCCGGCGGCCCAGATGGTGTTGAGTGAGTCTATGAACTCGCCGTCCTCGGTGCGGACGCCCAGTGGTGTCACTTCAGAGATGCGCGTGTTGAGACGAAGCTCGACCCCGAGCCCGGCGAGCGTTTTCTCGGCATAGGCTGACGAGCCCTCTGAAAGCATCGACACAATGCGTGCTGACGAGTCGACCAGCACAACACGGTAGAGATTGGGATCAATTTCAGGGTAGTAGCGCGGGAGCATCTTCTTGCGGATCTCGGCCAGGGCGCCAGCCAGCTCAACTCCGGTTGGACCGCCGCCAACGATCGTGAAGGTCAGCAGCGACCCCACTCTGTCCGGGTCGGTTAGATGGGCGGCTTCCTCACAGGCCGAGAGGATGCGGTCGCGGATGCCCATAGCGTCGGCGACGCTCTTGAGCCCGGTCGCGTTCTCGACGACGCCATCAACGCCGAGCGTGTTGGTCTGACTGCCGCTGGCGACGATCAGGTAGTCGTATGGCAGTGGCTCGTCGTCAACGTGGACGATATGCTTCTCGCGGTCAATGCGCCGCACTTCGCCGAGCACGAAACTGGCGTCAGGATGGTCGCGCAGCACGTCGCGAGCGGGATGGGCGATCTCGGGCGCTTCCAGGCCGGCGATGGCGACCTGATAGAGGAGCGGCACGAACAGGTGGTAGTTGTGCCGGTCCACCAGTGTGAGTCGTACTTCCGGATGGTCGAGTAGTTCCCTGACGGCGGCGAGGCCGGCGAAGCCCGCCCCGATGACGACAACGTGTTTCTGCATGGTTTCTCCTCAAGCGAGTGGTAATGTCACCCCCATATCCAATCGTATCGGATGGGCAAGAGGCATACGTCAGGGCGTCAGAATGGGCCGTACGTACGCAAATCAGGGCGTGACAAAATGGAACATATGTTCTATACTACAGCATGAGTGATGCAGCCCGAACCTGGATGAACGGCTCGACGGGACCAGTGTCACCAGAGTGGCGCATGAGCGTGATGGACGAGTTGCGAAAGAGAATGACGATGGCTACTTCAGTGATGGCGCGGGTCGAAGAGAAGCTGGAAGCGGTTCGCCGGCAGGGCCGGAGACCACTGAGGATCGAGCTCGGCCAACAGGAATATCGCGCCCTGCAGGATGAGCTGAGCCCGATCCCGAACATCTCGGTGCCGGTGTTGCTTGGTGTGCGTGTCACCCAGGTAAAATCGCCGCGCCGGGTTGCGGTGGTGGCCGGTGAGAAGCCGGTGACGGTGAAGAAGCGCGTGGTGAAGGCGGCGTAACGAACGAAGGACATCGGTCAGAGACTCTGGTGAAAGTCAACGTCACAGGGACTATTTTCGTACGGGCTACGCCATGCGTCGCCCCCGGGCCGCAGGCACGACCCTGCACT
>JACCZH010000533.1 GCA_013696045.1 Chloroflexia bacterium | reverse complement strand
CGTGCAGTACTTCGACAAGGCGCGCATGGAGATCTCCAACCCAGACGCGCCGCGCGGGCCCTGGTACGTCACCAACGGCCTGCTGGTCGTCGAGCTCATCACCGGCCGGATGCAGATGGGCCACAATGCGTTCGCCCAGTACTACGCTGCCGGAATTCCGGTTGCAGGCGACGCAGACGACACCAGTGGCCCGACCTACGCGGCACTGGCAAACTTGCTCGATGATGAGCCACTCGCCGTAGGAACCGAGATCAGCTGGCGCATCGACCACACGGGCAATGTCACAACAGCCTATGCGTTAACCGGTCACGGGGTGACGGCAGCCTTTTACGATAGCGCGACGTACCACACAATCGCCGCGCCATTCTGGATCTTCATGAACTCCAGCGGGATGGTCTGGGAAAATGGCAGCTACACCAGCAACTTGCTGTTTGAGGACCCGTTCTATGCGACCGGCCGGCCGATCACTGAAGCCTACTGGGCAACGGTCAAGGTCGCCGGCGCCGAGCAGGACGTGCTGCTGCAGTGCTTTGAGCGTCGCTGCCTGACCTACACACCACGCAACGCCGACGGCTGGAAGGTTGAAGCCAGCAATGTCGGTCAACACTACTACGCCTGGCGCTATGGGCAATCTTCGCCGCCATACGGGCAACTCGAGCCGCCGTATGGGCAGCCTGCACCATCTCCCGACCCAGGTTATGGAGATAGTGGAGATCTCTATCAAGCGGGCGCCGCCGGCAAAGTTGAGATCCGCCGTGACTACGATCGTTTGATCCTGGTGGCGGTGTATCCGAACCCTGGATGGGCTCACGAGGTGGAAAGTAGTCACGGCCGTGAAATCGAGGTCGACTTCAAGCGGAGCAACCGGGAAATCAAATTCGACGCAGAGCTCCATGACGGCCAGCTCAGGATCAGAGTCTGCGACGAAACGGATGATGACACCCGTGACCTCTACGTTGTCGAGGATGCTGGAGAAATCTACCAGTATGGTTACGAGCTCCAGCACGATAACGATGATGGTGACGATGACAACTCTGGCCCAGGTAACGGCGACAATGATGACGATGACGATGACAACTCTGGGCCCGGCAATGGCGATGATGACGATAATCACGACGATGACAAAACACGAGTGTGCACCGTGTCTATGTACAACTGACGGCGCGATGGAGTAACTGTCAGGGCCGCGTCAAGAGAATCTTCAACGTAGAAGCGGAAACGATACACGTCCGGGTGACCAATCCGGACGTGTATCAATCGCACCAGCCATCCTCAGAGCACACCGCACTTGTCAACTACCTCACGCAGCGTTACCTCCGCCCAGACGGCTCCGTGGCCGACGAGCAGACAGGCTGTTGCCCGTTCCGCCGGGCTATGGGACGATGCCTGCATCGGACTGTTTGCAGGAAGGAAGAAACGCAGTGGATGAAAAAGAAAAGCAAGCCTTCGACCTGGTCGGGACCAAGGAGAAACGCATCCTCCAGCTCTACAAAACCCTGATCGGCGTCGACACCACCGTCCCGCCCGGCAAGAACTACGACACCCTGCTTGACCTGATCGAGCCGGAGTTCCAGCGGCTGGGCTTCACGACCGAGCGGGTCCTCATCCCCGAGGACAAAGTCGCAACAATCCCGCTGCCGCTGGAGGGACCACGTGTCAACCTGGTCGCCACCCGCTCGCACGGCAAGGAACCGGTCACGATCTACGCTCACATGGATGTCGTGCCGATCGAAGAGGGCTGGAAGTATGACCCCTTCGGCGCGGAGTACGTCGACGGCAAGATCTATGGGCGCGGAACGGCCGACATGAAGGGCGCGATCGCCTCGGTGCTGACCGCCGTTGAGGTCATGGACGAGGCCGGCATCGAGCCCAACCACGACCTGATCGTCTGCCTGTGTACCGACGAGGAGATCGGCGGCTACCCCGGCATCTGGCACCTGGCCAAGGAAGGTTACGTCAAGGGCCACATGCTCTGCCTGGAAGGCGGTCAGGACCCGCGGATCGGACTCGCGTCGGCCGGCGCGGTGGATGTCACCGTCACCACCATCGGCGAGAGCTGCCACTCGGGCATGAACTTCCTGGGTGTCAACTCGATCGACGCCATGCTCCCGATCCTCAACGAGCTCTACGCCCTCAAACAGGAAGTCGAGAAGCGCGAAGAGGACGGCGTGCCCGGTCCGCCGCATCCGCAGGCTCCGTCGAAGTTCATGACCCCGATGTTCAACTTCTCGTAGTTGCTGACACAATATCCCCACTCAGCGGCAGCCTCGCAGTAATCCGGAATCGCGGCGTGTGCTTGGCGCTGAAGACTTCCGCCTCGATCCCTAGTGCCGTCAACGCCAGTCGCTTACCCTCGTAGTCCAAGGTATTAAGGCTCTCACTGACCTGACGACACCACACTTCCAGGTTCTCGATCTGCTCCCGCGCCTGATCTCTGAGGTGGCGGGCATTGAGCACGATCTCGCGCTCCGCCTGTAGACTGCGCTGGCGTTGCGTCAGCGTTTGGAGTTCTGCCAGAATCGGCGCTGCCATCTCCGCATCGTCAATGCTGGACAGGGTGCGGGTCAGGTTGCGCTGCTTGCGGGTCACATCGACGAGCGAGCGGTCAATGGACTCCAGATCGGCGGCGGTCGGGTCGTCCTCCCGCAGCCGTTCCAGTTCGGTTGCCACGAGCTCCGGCTGGGTCAGGATT
>JACCZH010000528.1 GCA_013696045.1 Chloroflexia bacterium | reverse complement strand
CGGGTTGTCGCGGTGGCGTTTGGCGGCGTGTTTCTTCCACCACCGGTCAAACGTCTCGGTGGCGAAGGGTGACATCCTGCGCTTCTCGTGGATGCCCATGCTGGTCAGCATCTTGCGCCCCAGCATGGAGCTCATGCCCATGTTGGCAAGGTTCGGGGCGATCGAGGCCAGCTTCGATGCGGTGTGGATCTGCGCCATGGCGCGGGTGCGCCGGCTGACGCCGTGCTCGTCGTGGTAGTGCGCCAAGAACTCGGTCTTGATCTTGGCCATGTCCACGCTGGAGGGGCACTCGGTCTTGCAGGCCTTGCAGGATAGGCACAGGTCCAGCACGTCATAGACCTCTTTGCTGGTCATCTCCTCCGGCTGGAACATCCTCCCGGCCAGGGCGTTACGCAAGGCGTTGGCGCGGGCGCGTGTGGTGTCCATCTCGTCGCGGGTGGCCATGTACGAGGGGCACATCGTCCCGGCGCCGATTTTGCGGCAGACTCCCGCGCCGTTGCACATTTCAATGGCAGCCATGAAACCGCCCTCGCGCGAGAAGTCGAGGTAGGTCTTGGGCTCGACAGGCTTGTAATCGGTGCCGAAGCGCAGACTCTCGGTCATTTTCGGGGCGTCGACCACCTTGCCGGGGTTCATCAGGTCCTTGGGATCGAAGATCGCCTTGAACTCCTGCATGGCGGTATACAGCTCCGTGCCGAAGATCTGCTCGTTCAGCTCGGAGCGCTGCAAGCCGTCGCCGTGCTCGCCGCTCATCACGCCACCGAAACGGAAGGCGAGGTCGGCTGCCGAGCGGGTAATCTCTTCCATGGACTGGATGCCGCTGGCTTCTTTCAGGCTGATCAACGGGCGGATGTGCAGGCAACCGGCGCTTGCGTGCGCGTAGTAGGCGGCGCGGGTGCCGTGCTGCTCGCAGAGGCGCTGGATCTCGGCCACGTACTCGGCCAGATGCTCGACCGGCACGGACACGTCCTCGATAGCAGGGATCGGCTTGGCGTCGCCACGGATGCTCATCAGCAGCCCCAGGCCAGCCTTGCGCACCGACCAGACGTCCGCCTGCTGGAGCGGATCGAATACCTTCAGGATTTCCTGCCGGATGCCGCGATCGTGAAGGTGCTTCTCCAGCCTGTCCACCTGGGCGCGCAGCTCGCCGTCAGTGTCGCCGTAATACTCGACGGCCAGAACCGCTTCTGGGCTACCTTTAATGAAGGCGATCTGACGCGCGAAGCCCGGTTGTTGGCGGGTAAGCTCGATCAGCAGCCGGTCCATCAGCTCGATAGCCGACGGTTCTGTTTCGAGAATGGTTGTTGTTGCGGCCATCGCCTCGACCAGATCGTCGAATTGCAACAGGGCCAGCGCCGTCATCTTCGGCGTCGGAACCAGCCCCACGGTGACATCCAGCGTCGTCGCCAGCGTGCCCTCGGACGACACGACCACTTTGGCCGGGTTGAACTGCTCATCAAGAAAATAGTTGAGCGAGTAGCCGGTCGCCCGCCGCCAGTGGCGCGGGAAGTCACGCTTGATCAGCTCGCTGTGCGTTTCCTGAAAATCGAGCAGCTTCGTCATAAGCCGTCCACCAGCGGTGTTGAGGGTTGCGATATTCAGCGAGTCTGGCTCCAGCGTGACCGGATTGCCGTCCGGCAGCAGGAGGTTGATCTTCTGTACGTGGTCGCCGGTCATGCCATACAGAATGGAGTGCGCACCCGAGGAGTTGTTGCCAACCACACCGCCAATGGTGGCGCGGTCGCCGGACGATGGGTCGGGCCCGAACATCAGTCCGTGTTGCCGGATCTGGGCGTTGAAGCGCGCCAGATTGAGACCCGGTTGCACCCGCGCGGTGCGTTCTTCAGGGTTCACTTCGAGAACGGCGTTCATGTATTTCGAGAAGTCGATCACCAGTGACGGTCCGACCGCCTGGCCGGCCAGCGACGAGCCGCCGCCTCTGGGCAGGATCGTGATGCCGTGTTTGCCGGCCAGCTCGACTGCCGCCTGGACGTCGTCGTTGGTCCTCGGCAGGACGACCCCGACCGGCTCGATCTGATAGTTGCTGGCGTCGGTTGAGTAGAGCATGCGTGAGGTGCGGTCGAACCTCACCTCACCGGCGATCCTGCCCCTCAACTCGGCTTCCAGCATCACCACTGCGTCGGCGGCGGGACGAAACTCAACCGGAAAAGTCTTCTCAGTTGTTGCCATTGTTCTCTATACTCTCGCGTTTCTCAGTGTCCATTGACAATCGTCCGCGGTCCGTCATCTGGCGGGCAGTGTACCACCAGTTTCGGGCTACCCAGACTGTTTAACGGTCATCCTCGATAGTGCGCAGCACCACCCCCTGGTCATCCTGAGCGGAGCGTAGCGGAGTCGAATGGATCAGTCATGCCATACTGGGTGATCAACAGATCCATTCGACATCACTTCGTTCCGCTCAGGATGATCGAACAGGATCGTGAGGTGTATCAAGGACACGTACTTGTAACGCTATTATGTACGTGGGTAGATAGATATCTTATTAGATGTGCATCAAAGAACAGTTGCCATCATGAGCGACAACGAATTCCAAGCACTGCTGCGGTTCTTCAAGGCCCTCGGCGACGAGAGCCGGCTGAAGATTGTTGGCATCCTGGCGCAGGATGAGCGCAGTGTCGACGAGCTGGCAGCGATGCTCAGCCTGAAGGAGCCGACCGTCTCCCACCATCTGTCGAAGTTGAAGGAGATCGGCCTGGTCAGCATGACTCCGGACGGCAACCGCCGCCGCTACCGGCTGGAGGTTGGCGCGCTGCATCTGTTGAGCAAAGAGATTCTGATGGAAGAGACGGTTGCGTCTGTGGCCGCCTCGA
>JACCZH010000521.1 GCA_013696045.1 Chloroflexia bacterium | reverse complement strand
TGTCCGGGAGGGGACAAGCCGCCTCCCCTACCGAAACACCGTCCTTGCAGCCTGAACATCGGCATCGTAAAATTAACATATGAATATGTATTCAACTATGAGATTGAGTATCAATGGCCAGACCACGACGCGACAACCAGATTCCGGAGTTGATTGAAGACTGCGAGGCCGTCTGCGACACCGCGCTGGTGTTTGCGGCACGTGGCGCCCTTCCGGGTGCGCGCGACACTCACCGGTTGGCCGATCTGTTCAGCACGTTGGCGGATCCGACCCGGCTACGGATTGTTGCCACGCTTGATGGCCGGGAGATGTGCGTTGGAGACATTGGCGCGTCGCTGGGGTTGAGTCCATCCGCCACCTCGCATCAACTGCGTGTGCTACGCCAGCAGGGTCTGGTGCGCTCGCATAAAGACGGCCGCATGGTCTATTACACATTGGACGACGAGCACGTTAGCCTGCTCTTCCGGCAGGGTCTCGAGCACATCGCCCACATTGAGGAGTCCGGATGAGCATGCTAACCGGCACACTCGTTCTCCCCCGCATGGAGACCGACGACCCGGACGGCTGCCTGCACTGCGCCGAACGGGTGGCGCAGCAGTTGCGTGGACTGCGAGGCATGATTTCAGTCCGGGTTATTCCGGCTCCGGTGCGGCTCAGCTACACCTACCAACCCGCCACACTCACACCCCAAGAGGTTGAGACGCAAGCCACGGCGCTGCTCTCCGACGTCGAACAGCGCTATATTCATCGCTCGTTTTCCATCGAGGGTATGAACTGTGACAACTGTGCGCAGACGTTGGAGAAAGGAATCTGCCAGCTATCAGGGATCGAGCATGCTGAGGTCAATTTCGGTTCAGCTCGCATGGAGCTCGAGTTCGATCAGAGTGTCGTCACTATCGACCGCATCTCAAAACGTGTTCAAGAGCTTGGCTACTCCATTGCGGACGCCGCTTCGGGCGACGAAACCGAGAATGGCGCGCTCTGGCGGCTTGTTCGCAGGCGTGACAACCTGCTGGCTGTCATCGCCGCAACCCTCACTATGGCCGGCATTATTGCATGGCTCGCTGGCGCTCCCACGTGGCTGGTAAACGCCGGTTATCTAGGGGCCATCGCCATAGGTGGCGTTCCGCTTGCGTTAAAAGGACTACGGGCGCTGAAAACAACGCGCTCGCCGGATATCAACCTGCTTATGACGATTGCCGTCGTTGGCGCTCTGGCAATCGGCGAGTGGCTTGAGGGCGCCGCGGTGGTCGCGCTCTTCTCGCTCGGTGAAGCGCTTGAGGGCTACGCTATGGACCGCGCGCGGCGCTCGATCCGCTCACTCATGGCGCTCACTCCGGCCACCGCGCTGGTTAATCGCGGGGGCCAAGAGGTAGAGCTCGCAGTCTCCGAGGTTGTTCCAGGCGATCAGGTGACAATCCGCGCCGGCGAGCGGGTGCCGGTGGACGGCGTCGTCTCACGGGGCACGAGCAGTGTCGACCAGGCGTCGTTGACCGGTGAGAGTATTCCGGCACTCAAAACCGACGGCGATTCACTGTTCGCGGGCACGCTCAACGGCAACGGTCCACTGACGATGCGGGTAACGCGGCTGGCGAGCGATTCGTCGGTGGCGCGCATTATCAGAATGGTTGAGCAAGCACAGGGTCAGCGCGCGCCGGCCCAGCGGCTGATTGACCGATTCTCGCGGATTTACACCCCAACCGTTATCGTGACCGCCGCGCTCATCGCCACCGTCCCACCTGCATTTGGCGCAAGCTTCAGCGAGTGGTTCTATCGCGCGCTGGTGTTGCTGGTGATCTCCTGCCCGTGCGCGTTGGTAATCTCCACCCCTGTGTCTATTGTCTCAGCCCTGTCGGCAGCCGCTCGACGAGGCATCCTGGTCAAGGGTGGGGCTGCTCTTGAACGGGCCGGCGCGATCGACACGGTTGCCTTTGACAAGACCGGCACGCTGACAACCGGCCAACCGGCCGTGACGCTACTTGAGACCTTCGACGGCTCTAGCGAAAATCAAATGCTGTCACTTGCCGCCAGCCTCGAGGCGCACTCCGAGCACCCGCTTGGAGAGGCTATTCGTGACATTGCCCGGCGGCGCAAACTGCCCATCGTTGATCTGACAGAGGAGCAAGTTGTGCCGGGACTGGGACTGATCGCCACTATCAACGGCAGCGAGATGATGATCGGCTCGCTGCGGCTGTTTGAAAATGTTGGTCGATCTCCCGGCGTCGCTGCCGCTATTGAACGCATAGAGCAGACCGGCGCGACCCCGGTGCTGATCGGAACAACGGCTGACATTCTCGGCGTCATCGGCCTGGCGGACACGCCGCGTCCGGATGCCGTGTCCGCTATCGCGCGGCTGCGCGCACTGGGCGTCAACCGGCTGGTTATGCTTAGCGGCGACCGCCATCCAGCTGCCGTAAGTGTCGCCCGTTTAATCGGGATCGACGATGTCCGCGCCGAGTTGCTGCCAGAGCATAAACTCGATGCAGTCGCGGGGTTACGCGGAGCTCGCCGGGTCGTCGCCATGGTCGGCGACGGCGTGAACGACGCGCCCTCACTGGCGGCCGCCGACGTCGGGATCGCGATGGGTGTCGCCGGAACCGATGTTGCACTCGAAACCGCCGACATCGCCCTGATGAGCGACAATCTCAACGGTCTGGCTGACGCCATAGACCTTGGCCGCCGCGCCCGGCGCAAGATCTGGACCAACATCGCCATCTCGCTCGGTGTGAAAGTCCTCTTCCTCACCCTGGCCCTCACCGGCGACGCCACCCTCTGGATGGCCATCCTCGCCGACGTCGGCACGTCCCTGGTGGTCATCGCGAACGGGATGTTGCTGCTGCGGTGGACTGGATCGTCCGTGACGGCAGAG
Organism: Chloroflexia bacterium; assembly: GCA_013696045.1. Lineage (GTDB taxonomy): Bacteria > Chloroflexota > Chloroflexia > Thermomicrobiales > CFX8 > JACCZH01. Next base: position 107 of record JACCZH010000521.1, on the reverse strand, counting down.
TCACTGAGGACATCAACCGGTGCCTGATAAACTACCTCAACTCAAGGCTCGCGAAGTCATTCGAGCATTTACGCGCGACGGTTGGGAACAGGCGGGATCGAGTAGAT
>JACCZH010000512.1 GCA_013696045.1 Chloroflexia bacterium | reverse complement strand
GCAATATCCCCGCCAACAACCCGGCACGGTACGCGTCACCGGCGCCGGTTGGATCGACGACCTGGTTGGGACGCGCGGCCGGAATATTAATCGTCGTGCCGTTCTGATGAATCGTCGAGCCCATCTCGCCGAGGGTCACCACCACGATCGGGCACGATCCGATGAGCTGTTCCTGGCTGAGACCGGTTTTTTCCGCAATCATCGCGAACTCATAATCGTTGCCAACCAGTATATGGGCGCCCTCGATGCCCTCGCGCAATGCATCCGGTGTCAGAGCGACTATCTGTTGACCGGGATCGAACATGAAACGTGTCTTACTCTGTGCCAGCTCGCGCATATGGCGCTGCATGGCATCCGGGGCGGTCGGCGAAACGACTCCCATCGACACACCCTCGATGTGACCGTCGAGGCTCACTTCACCCGCCCGGCCCATTGCGCCGGGGTAGAAGCCCGTAATCTGATTGTCGGCTCGGTCGGTTGTTATGAAGGCGCTGGCTGTCAATTCGTCGTCGATTACCCATATGGCGTCTGTATCGACGCCGGCGCTGGATAGCGCCTGTCGATAATCATCAAAATCGTTGCCAACAGGGGCAACAATCTTGCAAGGTTGGCCGAGAAGGCCCAGGCTATAGGCGATGTTGCCAGACACGCCGCCCCGGAACTTCTCAAGCGAATCAACCAGAAACGACACGTTCAGGACGTGCAGCTTGTCAGGAAGGATGTGATCCTCAAAATAACCAGGGAAAATCATGATGTGATCGAACGCCAGGGATCCGGATAAGAGTACCGTCACGTGTGTTTCTCCGCGTCTATCGGGGCTCATTCGCACTGGCCAAGGACAACCTAAGGCCAACGGACACTATAACACGGCGGTCGATCCTAACCATGGATCACGCCGCGCCGACATCCAGCAACGCCAGGCGCACCATGTCTGTATCAACGCCTGTCACGGACTCAACTCCGCCGTCAGGCGCAGGAAGAATCCAGTGCAGCGAACCATCGATGTTCTTCTTGTCATGTGACATCAGGTCGAGAACGCTTGCCGCCTTACCTTCGAATCGCGTTGGCAGTCCAGCCGCGGACAACAACTGCTCAAGACGCTCTACCCAGCGGCCATCGACTCGTTCCAGATGCAAGGCAATGCGCGAAGCAACAAGCATTCCCAGCGCGACTGCTTCACCGTGCCGGTAGCGGTAACCGTCCGCCTCAATTGCCTGCCCTGCGGTGTGACCGAAGTTGAGAATCATCCGCAGACCACTCTCGCGCTCGTCCGCCAGCACCACTGAATATTTAATGCCGACATTCAGCGACAGTGCCTCAGTGAGAGTCTCAGCTGGAATCGACCTGAGCGACGGTAGGCTTTCGAGAAGATGTGCCAAACTCGACCCGCCGAGCGGTGTGGTCGGTTGAATGACCGAGTGCTTGATCACCTCAGCCATCCCCGACTCGAGTTCTTCAGCGGGCAACGTATGTAGAAAGTTCGGGTCAATCAACACCAGCCCCGGCTGATAAAAGGCGCCGACCTGGTTCTTGCCCGCGCCCGTGTTGATGGCGGTCTTCCCACCGACACTCGAATCAACCATCGCGAGCAGGGACGTCGGCATCTGAATGAGCGACAACCCGCGCAAACACACACTGGCAACGAACCCGGCCAGATCGCCGACAACGCCACCACCCAGAGCCACCACCAGGTCCCGGCGAGTGACCCCGCCCGAGGTCATTTCCCCACAAAGATGCTCGACCCGTTCAAAGCTCTTGCTCGATTCGCCCGCTGGAACAATAAGTTGGTTAACCGAGAATCCGCCAACTTCGAAGACCTGGCCAATTGACCTACCCCAATGCGGCATGACGTTCTCGTCCGTTACCAGCCACACTCTTTGCGCTCGGGGCCAGCGACGTCGCGCCAGTCTTGCAGCCTCGGTCGATATCCCGTGACCGATGTAGATGTCGGATCGCTCGATTGCCGTCGGAAGGCTATAGCGGGGAATCGTTCCAGACCCCGCCTGCTGACGCAGATACCTCAGGACAGATTCCTGCACCTCGTCCGCTGACAGGTCGTCCGTCTCGACTACACAGTCAGCCTGGGCATATAGCGGACCACGCAACGCGACCAGTTGGCGCAGCCTGGCGACCGGGTCGCCTGCTAAGAGCGGGCGCACAGCCTGTGTCCTGCCCTCGCAAAGTTGACGCTCGATCCTCGAAGCCAAGGTCTCCGGAGCGGCTGTCAAGGCAATAACCGCACTCTCTGGCCGGAATGCGGTCCAGTTTTCGGGTTTGAGAACGATCCCGCCGCCCGTCGCGATCACTGTCCCCGAGCTCGAGCAGGCTTCCCGCAGCATTTCGGTCTCAATCGCCCGGAACGCCGGTTCGCCGAAGCGAGCGAAGAATTCGAACACCGGCATACCGGCACGGTCCTCGACCATCGCGTCGGTGTCAATCGCCCGGTAACCCAGCGCCGCCGCCAGCCGCCCCGCTACTTCTGATTTTCCCGATCCGCTCGGGCCGATCAGGACCACTCGCCTGGGGAGATTCTCCACACCCAACTCAGATCCCTTCATCCGGAAGCTGCACCGTCACCATCGTCCCAGCTTCAACCACATCACAGGTTTCGTCGACAACCAGGAAACAGTTTGATTGAACAACCGCGCTCAAGATCGCCGCGCCCTGGATGCCGGTGGTCCGAACTTCAAAACCGTCTTCACCGCGGGTCAGAACGCTGCGCACAAAATGCCTGCGCCTGCCGTGGTTCGTAATGCGTTCGGTAAGCCGTGCCGTCACCTCGGGAATGCGCACGTCCTTGCGTCCAAGCATCTTCAACATCGCCGGCCGGCCAAATTGCTCGAACGACACCAGCGCCGCCGCGGGATTACCCGGCAGGCCAAGCAACGGCGCTGAGCCGATCGTTCCAAAGGCAAGCGGCTTGCCCGGCTTCATCCGCACCTGCCAGATGTCGATCGAGCCCTCTGAACGCAGCACATCCTTCACCGTGTCGTAATCCCCAAGCGACACGCCGCCCGAGGTAACAAACATGTCGGGATCGCCGGCTCCGTCGAGTTTGGCTCGCAGGTCTTCGCTGGTGTCACGCGCCACGCCCAGCAGCACGGGCACGCCGCCACAGCGCTTCACCATCGCCGCGATCGTGTAGGAGTTGCTGTTACGAATCTGCCCAGGACGTAACTGACCGCCGATGTCAACCACCTCGTCACCGGTGGAAAGTATCGCCACCCGGGGCCGCCGGTGGACCGCAACAGACGCCTCATTTAAGG
>JACCZH010000509.1 GCA_013696045.1 Chloroflexia bacterium | reverse complement strand
GGCTTGATCCTGGTCGTCAACAAGTGGGACCTGGTGGCCAAAGATAACAAGACGATGGGTGAGTTCCAGGACGCCGCGGCTGAGACGTTTTCATTTGTGCCCTTTGCACCAATGGTGTTCATTTCCGCACTGACCGGGCAGCGAGTTGACCAGATTATTGAAATCGCACTGCATGTCTATGGCGAGCGCCAAAAACGTATCACCACCGGCGAGATCAACCGCATGCTACGTGAAGCTGTTGCCCAGCACCCACCACCGTCACGGCCGAGTAGCTGGCTCAAGTTCTATTATGCGACGCAGTCAGATGTCGCTCCGCCGCGCTTCGTTTTCTTTTGCAACGATCCCCGAAACGTCCACTTTTCGTACGAACGTTATCTGGAAAACTCTATTCGTAGTCGCTGGGGCTTTGACGGTAGCCCGATCGTCATGCACTTTCGCAGCAGGCGGCGCGAAGAATAAGCGCTGATCGGTGCGTTATCATTGGCCCGCGGCCGGTGTGGCCGCGTCCGTGCTGTGTGTGAGTGGAGTGTGTGTATGTCGATCCTCGCCAACGTGGACCCGGCCATCGCCGGCATTATCGGCCGCGAAGAGCAACGGCAGCGCAGCACGATCGAATTGATCGCGTCCGAGAACTTCACCAGCGCCGCCGTCATGCAAGCCACGGGTTCGGTGCTCACCAATAAATATGCAGAAGGCTTGCCCGGAAAGCGTTACTACGGTGGATGTGAGTTCGTTGACGAGGCCGAGAATCTGGCGACTTCCCGGGCACGGGAGCTCTTCGGAACTGAGCATGTCAACGTGCAGCCCTATTCAGGGGCTATCGCGAACATGGCTGGCTACCTATCGGTCCTCAAGCCCGGTGACCCGATACTCGGAATGAACCTGGCCCACGGTGGGCATCTGACCCACGGGTCTCCCGTCACCTTCTCCGGGCAGGTCTTCGACGCGCACTCCTACGGGATAGATATCGAGTCTGAACGCATCGACTACGACGAGGTGTTGCGGCTCGCGAAGGAAGTGCGTCCCAAGGTCATCGTCGCAGGGTCCAGCGCGTACTCACGGGTGATCGACTTCGCACGCTTCCGGGAGATTGCTGATGAGGTTGGGGCCATCGTTATGGCTGACATTGCCCACATTGCTGGTATAGTCGCAGCCGGCCTGCATCCAAGCCCGATTGGCCAGGCTCAGATCACCACGACCACCACACACAAGACCTTGCGTGGACCACGTGGAGGCATGATTATGGCAGACGCCGAGCATGGCGATGCCGTTAATAAAACCGTCTTCCCTGGGCTGCAGGGCGGCCCGCTGATGCACATCATCGCCGCTAAAGCCGTCGGCTTCCGCGAGGCACTCCAGCCATCCTTCAAGGAGTACATCCAGAATGTGCTCGCGAACGCGGACGCACTCTCGGAATCACTTCAGGAGCATGGCCTGCGGATAATCTCCGGAGGCACCGACAACCACCTGATGCTCGTTGACCTGCGGCCGAACGACATTTCGGGCCGCAAGGTCCAGCGCCTGCTTGAAGAGGCCGGCATCACCGCCAACCGCAACTCGATCCCAAACGATCCCCGCTCGCCATTCCAAACCAGCGGCATCCGGTTTGGCTCACCTGCCGTGACCACCCGCGGGTTCGGAGTGGATGAGATGAAAACAATCGGACGCTGGATCGCGGAAATTGTGCAGACTCCTGACGATGAGGAACAGATAGCACGGATTCGCGAGCAGGCAGAGGCGATGAGCGCGGCTTTCCCACTGCCTGGTGTGACCGACCGCGACCTCCAGACGTAAGCGGAACCTCATGTCCCATGCGTTGATCGCCGGAACAGTGTTCGTTATCGCCGCCGCAGTCTCAACTGGAGCAATGCGTCCGATTCTGGCATTTGCCCAACGATTTAGCCTCTTTGATATGCCTGAGGCGCGGCGAGTACACACAGTTCCGATTCCCAGAATTGGTGGACTGGCGATCTACTTTGGCTTCATCATTGCAATAGCGATCTCATTCATGTTGCCAGTGCTACGCTTCGCCGAAGAGATCGAGCGCATCCTTCTCCTTATCGTCGCGGCAACCCTGGTTGTCGCCGTGATGCTCTTTGATGATGTCTTTGGCGTCCCGCCGATACCGAAGCTCCTGTTCCAGATCGCGGCTGCCGGGATCGTCGTCTTCCCTCGCGTACGCAACGAGCAGGCGGGCATCGTTATCGAGACGTTCAATGTTCCGTTTATCGACACGGTGGAGCTGCCTCTTACCATCGCAATTCTGTTCACGCTGTTCTGGATCGTGGGCATGATGAACGCCGTCAACTGGGCCGATGGCCTTGACGGACTGGCCGGCAGTGTCACCCTCATTGCCGCCGTGATTCTGTTCCTGCACACCTATTTCCGGCCACCCGGTGACCCGCAATTTACGATCTCGTTGCTTGCTATCGCGCTGGCGGGGGCAATCGTCGGGTTCTTGCCATGGAACTGGCATCCGGCGCGCATCATCATGGGCGACACCGGCGCAATGTTTCTTGGCTTTGCCCTGGCGACGATCAGCGTCGTAGGCGGCGCAAAGATCGCAACGGCATTGCTGGCACTCGGCGTTCCGATCCTCGACATGGCCTGGGTAATTCTTTACAGAGTCATCAACGGGCGCTCGCCGCTGTATGCCGACCGGGGCCATCTCCATCATCGATTGCTGGACGCCGGTTTGTCGCAAACACAGATCGTAGCCGTGTTTGCCATGCTTACCGCCGTCTTCGGGACGTTTGCTCTGGCGCTGCCAACGCGCGAGATGAAGCTCTTTGCGATGTTGGGAATGGGCGCCGTCGTCCTGGCGCTCGTCGCCGCACTTGCCCGGCGCAAGTCGTCTGGCAATGAAATTGACGAAATCGCTTAGATTGTGCGCCTACTGAAGCAACAGATCGAAGCGCGGACCATCGCTACTCGTCGAGAGGTTAGTATCTCGCCGGCCCGCAAAACGGAGATACGCAAACCATCCACCGGCGATACCGGCGGACAGGAGTGTGGACAGCAGAGCAGTTCGAAGCATTTGCGCTCACCCTTTCAAAGAACGAGCCGGCGAAATGCCAGCCTACTGAATCTTTAGGAGTGTCGGCGCCTCCGCCCAGAGATCATCCAGACGATAAAAGTCGCGCTGGTCCGTGGTAAACAGGTGTACGATGACATCCCCATAGTCCATCAGAATCCAGCCCGCTTCGGCGACTCCCTCTACTCGACGTGGTGTGACCTGCTGCTCGCGCAGTTGAGAAGTCACTTCCTCGCGCAAGGAATTCAGTTGCCGGACGTTGTCCGCCGTGCAAACAACGAACACATCGGCGATGGTTGACAGCTCGCTGATGTCGAGAACCGTAATGTCTGACGCCAGCCGGTCCGACGCAATCTCCGCCACCTTACGGGCAATCTCTACCGGATCAGTCATCATCCTCCTGTATGTGTACGTACACAGTATACTTTACTGTACGTATACCGTAATGTCTTCATATCAACATTACAGTGGGCCTGGCAGGGATCGAACCTGCGACCTAGAGGTTATGAGCCCCCTGCTCTACCACTGAGCTACAGGCCCCTGACAAATGGTACTTCAATGGCGACCAGATTGACCGTTTGCCGAAGCAACATGTAAGTTTAGCAGAGCGTTCCATGAAACTATGCTGTCGTCCTGCGAGTTCCCCGACGGAGGCACTATACGATGAGCTGGGAATCTGTCCTCGTCCTGATCTTCAGCACTCTGGGACTGGTGCTCATCGGATACGTTGTGCTCACGACTGTGTTCCAAGCCATCAGCAGGCCCTCACTGTTGCTGCCCTGGAAGCGTGACGCCAAGATCGCCGAGCTACGGGCCAAGGGAGACGAGTTACTTGCTGAACGTTTATCACGCGAAGATCGTCATGCTGTGGAACGTGCCATGAACACACTCGGAATTCCGAGCGTGGCAGGAATGAGTGGACCATGGTCCAAAAGTGATCCGATTACCGACGCGGAGCACGACATATTGGATGTCTGGAATCGGATTGACGTCCAGGATAAATCCTAGCGCGGGAAAGCTAGCGATTCTGCGTTCCCTTGGTACGATCAGCAGGCACAACGATTTGATGACGCCTACGTGGGACTTCAACGATACAGGAGCACATCAAGGAGCAGAGCAATATTCTGGGGCTATTCACGATCAACGATGAAATCAAGACATCTAATCCAACCAACACGCGGAGTGGACGCCGTTCCGAAACGTTAAATCCTTTCCCATCGTCGACAACCGTCACTTCTAGCTCGCCCGGTCGCTGGCATAACACGATCGACACGTCGGTAGCGCCGGAGTGTTTTCGAACGTTGGCGAGGGCTTCCTGTACAATCCGCAGAAGCTGAAGCTCAGCCAGTGGCGTTAATTCTGACTCAAATGGTCCAGCAGGGATTGTTTCTAACCTTGCGTGTATCTGGCTTTGATCTTCCCAACTGTCGAGGTAATTTCTTACTGTGTCAACGAAGCCACGCGTCGTGTCAAGTGATGTCCGTAAGCCGAGAATATTCTCCCGAACGTCAGCATAGGCGTCGCGGGCTGACCTGCCCCCGTTTGTTGGTCCAGTCATTCTGAGAATCCTGCCGTCATCGTAGATCCCTCGAAACGTCGAATCAGTTCGTAGTGCACCTCCTCCGGTGTACGGTAGCCGAGTGAACTGTGTGGTCGCGCTCGGTTGTAGTCGATACGCCACGCCTCGATCGTCCGGCGAGCATCGTCAAGACTCATGAACCAGTGACTGTTCAGGCACTCATCTCGAAAGCGACCATTGAAGCTCTCCATGACTGCGTTCTGCACCGGCTTGCCCGGATCGATGTAGTCCAACTGGATACCATTGCGGTCCGCCCATTGATCGAACCAGATGCTGGTGAGTTCTGGACCGTTATCCAACGTGATCCGCTGCGGTCGTTGCCGGGTCTGGATAACCCGGTCGAGCAGCCGCGTCACAGCCTGGCTCGGCAATGAGGTATCCACCACAATGCCCAATGCTTCCCTGGTGCAGGTATCCAGGACGGAGAGTGTGCGCAGTCGACGGCCGCTGCTCAAGGTGTCACTCATGAAGTCGAGACTCCAGTGTTCGTTGGGCATGGAGCCGATCATCGCCTGGAGTCCACGGCCTGTTGCGAGCCGTTTGCGTTTGCGCCGTGGGACCGCCAATTCCGCCACACGATAGAGACGGTAGATGTGCTTATGGTTCACCAGCTGTCCCTCTCGGCGGAGCAGAGCATGGAGGCGCCGGTAGCCGAAGCGCGGTCGTTGCCGAGCCAGCTCCCGTAGCCGCTCGACGAGCGCCGTGTCATCCTGCTCTCGCCGACGGTAGCGCACGGTTGAGCGGGAAGCACCGATCACTCGGCAGGCGCAGCGTTCTGAGATCGTGAAACGCTTCTGGAGATACGCCACCGCCTCACGCCGTGCCGTCGGCGTCACCACTTTTTTTCCAGCACTTCCTTGAGCATGTGGTTGTCGAGGGCCTGGTCCGCAACGAGTTTCTTCAGCCGGGCATTCTCAGCTTCGAGTTGCTTCAGGCGGCGAAGCTCGGACGTCTCCATCCCACCGTACTTCTGTTTCCAACGGTAGATCGTCTGCTGGCTTATCCCATGGCGGCGGCAAAGGTCAGCGACGCTGGCACCCGCCTCATGCTCGCGGAGCATGCCAACAATCTGTTCTTCGCTGTAGCGGCTCTTGCGCATGAAAGTCTCCCTTCGTCGAGCGGAGGACTCTCATTATCGCTGGATCAGATTCCGGGGTGCACGTCAGTGGGATCTCGTCGGCGTAGACCTCGGCGGTCAGTTCGAAGCCGAATCCGTCGTGCTGGCATTTGAGCACAGCCGTGAGCAGTCGCTTCTCGTCAGCCATTTATGCGGCCTCCTGCATCTCAAATTGCGCGACGTCGCCCAAATCTGTCGTCTCGAATTCGCCGCTCTCGACCGCCTCAGTCCACGCCTCCAGGTACTCGGCATAGCCGCGATCGCACTGGCAGCCATAGTTGCCACAGTCGTCGCACCACAGGACTTGTGGAGCCTCTGGCGGATCGTATGCCGGGCTATTCTGGATCACGAGGCCACCTCCAGAACCTCGGGCATGTCGACGTACTGCTCGCCGCGGTCCATGCGGCGGGTCGTGACACGGACGTTGCCCTTGCCGTATGCGCCCCACAAGTGAGCAACCATCTCCAGGTGGTCCTTTGGCCGGATGCCGTCGACGATCACTCGCCCATCCTTGAGCATGAACGTGAGGCATTCGCGGCCGCGTGACCGCTCTTTCGTGCCGTTGACGTGTCGGAGACGTTTGGGCATTGTGGCTGTCCTTTCTGTCAACTTGCCCTACCAGTAGAC
>JACCZH010000501.1 GCA_013696045.1 Chloroflexia bacterium | reverse complement strand
CATGCTGGCCTACACATTCAATGAGGTCGATTTCCTGCCGGACGGACTACCACTGCATTGGGACGCCACCGGAGAGGTGGACCGGACCGGAGACGCGTCCAGTATCTGGACGCTGCCGCTGCTGGCGTTGACTGTGCTAGTCGTGAATACCGGCCTGGCGACGCTGGTGCTCCCTTTTGACCGGGTTGTGGCTCGTCTCCTTGTCAGTTTCACTCCGCTTGTCCAGATTGCCATCGGCATTGCGTTATTGAGGATCGTCAATTAACGTTGTCAGCCGGGGTAACGAAGCGTGTCTGGATTGTTATACTCAGCGCACTTGGCGTCGCTGTGGAAGGCTATTCGGCGGGGGAGGCACATGGCCAATCTGATCACCGTCGGGCGTGTTGCGATGCTCTTCGGTGCGGTCGGCATGATATATAGCCGTAACTACATGCTCGTGGTGCTCGCCGGCATTTTGATCGCTATCGTCTTTGCGGGCGATGGCATTGATGGGTGGGTAGCGCGGCGGCGTGGCTCGTCGAGCCGGTTGGGCGCGGTGCTGGACATCGCCGGGGACCGGGTAGTTGAAAACGTTCTGTGGGTGGTGTTTGCTCATCTGCATGTGATCCCTGTGTGGGCGCCTCTGATTGTGTTGAGCCGGTCGTTCACCGTGGACGTGATGCGCTCGGTTGCGCTGGAACAAGGCAAGACGGCGTTCGGCAATGAAACCATGGCGCGTTCCCGGATAACCCATTTTCTTACCGCATCGCGGTTCAGCCGCGCCTACTACGGCTGGTCGAAAGGCTTTGCCTTCTTTTTTCTCACCTTGCTTTTCGCCTGGCGCTTGCCGGGCGCGGACGGACGGTTTCTGGACGCGTTGTATGACCTCCAGGCGTTCCGGGCGCTTGTCTGGTTCCTGGTGTATTCGTCGGTCGCGATCTGTGTGATTCGTGGTTTGCCGGTGATCTATGACGCCCTGTATTATCTGCGCGATGATCCCGGCACAGATGAGCCTGCTGCGCGTGAACGTCCCGTTTCAACTTTAGCGGCGGAGCGCGGCGAACGTGGCACCTCGGCTTAACTCAATTATTGGCTCGATCGCCGCCCAGTTTCGCAGGGGCAACCGTTCGCGCTCGGTCGGTGATGCGGCCGCTGATCCCTACGTTGGCGCGGATCGTGCCAGGCTCGCGGGTAACGGAACCCGAGTTGCGACCAGGTTCGGTGAACGCGCTGCCCGGGTTATAGGCTGGGTGGTGCGGGCCGTCCCACTGCCGGTTGGCTACTGGTTTTGTGACAGGATGGGAAATCTCCTCTACTGGCGCTCCCTCAAGTACCGGCGCAACGTGGTTGATAATCTGTTACACGTCCATCGCGGCGCGATTGACGACGCGCGGCTGCGCGAGCAGTCGATCAGTGTCTTTCAGGTGTCGGCGCGTAATTTCTGGGATCTCGCGCGCTCTCCGTACTATCATCTGGACGATCTCTCCAGGATGATTCGGCTGGATGCCGGAGGCTGGGAGATTCTGGACCGTGTCAAAGCCTCCGGCACCGGCGGTATCCTGCTCTCGGCGCACCTCGGGGCGTTTGATTTCGTCGGTCAGTACATTGTGCGAACGAAATATGATCCGCTGATTCTGACATCCTCGACGGTTTCGGAAGCCGTATTTGCCGGCGTGACCTACTGGAGAGGACGCACCGGAGGCCGGGTAGAGCGCACCTCGGCGGGATCGTTGCGCCGGGTGTTCAAATCGCTGCGTAAGGGTGAGTTCGTCGCGCTTGTGTCAGACCGCGATTTCTCCGAGCGCGGCAGTGGTGTTCCAGTGACCTTCTTTGGCGAAGAGACAACGTTGCCGGGCGGGCCAACGCGGTTGGCCCGCGACACCGGCGCGCCGCTTATTCCGCTGTTTGCCATCCGGGACGACAACCGTAACCCGGACCGCTATCTTTTCCATATTGGAGAACCCGTCTTCATAGAGAAGACGGGTGACCTGGAGGCTGACGTCCAGCGTGGTGTGCAGCTTATGGCACAGGTATTGGAGCGCCATATCTCGCTTGCGCCGGAGCAGTGGGTTATGTTCCAGAGGGTCTGGACTGAACAACCGGCAAAGCGCGTCCGCGGCGTTTTCGGTTTTCGCCAAGCCGGCCAGCCTGATCCGGTCGTATCGACTGGTTCTGGCGAGATCGCCGCCGAGCCGCTCGCTCCGCCCGTCGAAGTCCATCCTGAGTCACTCGCGTATCCTGAGCGACAGCCCACAGGTCGTACGGGCTTGCGTCCTGAATGACGACCTGCACCATGTCGCCAACCGGCAGCGCGCCGGGGATAAAGACCAGGCCGTCAACCTCGGGCGCGTGACGCCGGGCACGGCCGACGGTGATCGGCTCTGAATTGCCTTCGTTGTCCTCCATCTCGCCGATTGCCTCAACCAGCACGTCAACCGTGCTGCCGACGAGCGATTGATTCTTGGCGAGCGAGATACCCTGCTGGAGCTCCATCAGCGCGTTGCGGCGCTCCTCGGCGATCTCAATTGGGACCGGGTTATCCAGCTCGGCTGATTTTGTGCCCTCTTCGTGAGAGTAAGTGAAGACACCCACGTGGTCGAACTTCATCTCTTCAACGAAATCCATCAACGTTTCGAACTGCTCGTCGGTTTCACCGGGATAGCCGACGATGAATGTCGTTCGCATCGCGACATCCGGCATTTTGGAGCGCGCGTAGTCGACCAGTTTGCGGGTCATATCAACATCGCTGGGCCGGCCCATGCGTCGCAGCACTTCCTTGTCGGCGTGCTGGATCGGCATGTCGAGGTAGGGCAGCAGCACATCGTGCTCCGCCATGACATCCACCATACGCATCGTGAGCGGGGTGGGGTAGATGTAGAGCATGCGAAGCCACTCGAGGTCGGGCACGTCTTCGACGATCATCTCCAGCAGCTTGGGGAGTCCGTGCTTGATGCCCAAGTCGGCGCCGTAGCGGATCGTGTCCTGCGCAACGAGCACAACTTCCCTGGTGCCACCGGCGACGAGCTCGCTGATCTCGCGCACAACGTCACTGGGGCGCTTGGAGACCTGACGGCCCTTGATGATCGGGATGGTGCAGAAGTGGCAAGCATGGTCGCAACCGTCGGCGATCTTGACGTAGGCGCTCGGCCCCGCTTCGACCCGGCGGAACGACGTTAGCATTCCCTGGCAGCCGGCTACCTGTAGCTCCGGCATGTGGAGCAGCCCACCAACGACATCGCCGATGGTGTCCCACTCGTGGGTAGAAATGATGGCATCGACACCCTCCGGTAGTTCAGCCCGGCGGTTCGGCAGCGCCGGCATGCAGCCCGAGGCGATCACGAGCTGGTCGTCGCGCTTGGCGTCCAGCAGGTCGCGGATAACGCTGACTGACTCCGCCCTCGAAGCTGCCAGAAAGCCACAGGTGTTGACGATTAGAACCTGCGCGTTGCCCGGGTCGTCTGCTGAGTCCAGCCCTCGCTCGGTGAGTACCCGGCTCATGCCCTCGGAGTCCACCCGGTTCTTCGAGCAACCCAGAGTCACGATATGAAATGTCGGTCGCGATGCTACTGCCACAGTGTCTCCAATAAGTAAGGTCATCATGAGTATTCAGAATGTCATCGTGAATCAAACGGTCATCCTGAGGAACGAAGGATCTCTGGCCCGACTTTCGCGGCGCTGAACAAGAGATCCTTCGTTCCTCAGGATGACTATCCAACTTCGCGGTGCGGGATCGGCTTTGTGGGGTTAGATCATCGATAATTCGTAAACTGCAACGGCAGATCGTAATCAGCGGCCTTGACCTTCGCCATGACCTCCTGCAGATCGTCGCGGCTCTTGGCGGTCACGCGGATCAGATCTCCCTGGATCTGCGGCTTGACCTTCTTGAACTCGCTGCGGATGTCTTTGCTGATCTGCTTGGCCATGTCGTCGTTGAGACCCTGGCGCAGCTTTACCTCCTGGCGAATGCGGCCTCCGGAGGCGTCCTCTTCCTTCTGGTAGTCGAACACCTTGAGCGAGATCTCGCGCCGGACAGCCTTGCTCTCCAGAATGTCGTGTACGGCCCGCAAGGTCATATCGTCGGACGTGTTGATGACCAGCTTGTCGTCTTCCTGCTCGATATCGGTCTTGCTGTCCTTGAGGTCAAAGCGAGTGCCCACCTCACGCATGGTCTGGTCGATCGCGTTACGAAGCTCCTGCGGATCGAACTTTGACACGATGTCGAAAGAATTTTGCGCTGCCATATGCGACTTGTGTCCCTTCCCTGCGCCGGTGAACGGCAATCCAAACGTCTAAGGATAGTCTACAGGCGCAAATAGGCCAAATTACGCAAGGGCCGGTAGAGACGTTCCGTTGGAACGTCTCATTCCCTTCGCCACGGTTTGATAGACGATTTGGCATATAAGACGTTCCAACGGAACGTCTCTAC
>JACCZH010000478.1 GCA_013696045.1 Chloroflexia bacterium | reverse complement strand
GGCCTACGGCGCCCGCATACGGCGTCAAGGCCGCTTCATGGTAATCACCGCCATGATGTTCGGAGTGATGCTCGCGCTGTTCGCGCTGTCGCCCTGGTGGCCCGTATCTCTTATGCTCGTGGCCCTGACAAGTGGATTCAGCGCGGTCTACATGGCGCAGAACAACACCATCATCCAGCTTATGGTGGCCGACGAATATCGTGGCCGGGTCATGAGCGTCTACCTGATGACTTTTGGCTTGATGCCTTTTGGGACGTTGCCGATGGGGGCGCTCGCTGAAGCACTCGGCGCACCTACGGCGGTTGCGGGACACGCCATTCTCTGCACGCTGGTCGTGCTGTTTGTTGCCCTGCGGCTTCCAGTCCTGCGTCAACTGCGAGCACCTGAACTCCAACCGACGATTTGATAGGACGGTCCAACACAATGAATGACACGGCAAGCGAGCCACGTTTCTTCATCCGTGGAGAGAAGGTAGGGCTCGGCCCGATGAGGAAAGACCTGCTGGAGACATACACGCGCTGGGTCAACACCTTGCAGGTCACCCGCACGCTTGGTATCCCCAATCTCCCGATGACCGTTGAACGAGAGCAAGGCTGGTTGGACGCTGCTCTGACTTCGACCGATCCGCTGTTCACGATCTATGAGCTCACGTCCAGCCGTCCGATCGGCAACACCGGTTTGGCCGACATCGACCATGCCAGTGGCACAGCCACGTTCGGACTGCTGATCGGTGAAACGGATGCCTGGGGGAAGGGGTTCGGAACTGAAACCACGCGGCTGATGCTGAATTACGGTTTCGATGTACTGGGACTTCACAACATCGATCTTCAGGTGTTCGCCCACAATCCCGGCGGGATCAAAGCCTACGAGAGGGCCGGATTCAAAAAGGTCGGAGTGCGTCGAGGCGCCCGCAAGGTTGGCCGCGTCCGCTACGATATCGTCTACATGGACGCCGTGGCGGACGAGATAGAACCTTCGCCGCTCCACAAGCTAATGCAAACGGGCAGCGTCGAATGAATCTTGAGACTGACCCGAACGGTGAGCCCTATTTCGTCACAGGGGAGAAAGTCGCACTGGGCACCCTGACTGGCGATATGCTGCCGCTCTGCGAACGCTGGTTTAACGACCTGAGGGTCTCGCGCACGCTCGGCGTGGACTGGCGCCCAGTCACGAGCCAGATGAAGGAACGCCATCTTCACGAGATGCTAACCTCGTCCAATCCGTTCTTCTTCGTCTATGTCCTGGGAACGGCGCAGCCAATCGGGATCACCGGGCTGGATCACGTCAATCACGAGCATGACACTGCCGAATTCAGCATCATGATCGGTGAACCGTCGGCCTGGGGCAAAGGATATGGAACCGAGGCCACGACGCTTACCCTGAGCTATGCCTTCGATGTTCTGGGACTTTACAACGTCTGGCTACAAGTCTCAGCGAACAACCCCGGCGCGGTGCGTGCATATAAAAAGACCGGATTCAAGACCATCGGCGTGCGTCGCCGCTCGGTGCGCATCGGCCGCGAGCTGGTTGACGACGTCTATATGGACGCTGTTACGGACGATTTCCAGCCGTCAGCCCTCCATCGTGTGATGCATCCCCCGGAAGAATCCCGCTAGCCAGCGGCCGATTCTGCCGGGGGTTCCACCGGGGGGACCCAGGCGGGCCCTTCAAACTCACCAACATCCACACCGACTCGTTCGAGCAACGGCGCGATCCAGCGCGCCGGGTGCGGGTTGGGGTTTACCGGGAAATTAGGCCAATGAGAATCGGAGCCCGCACTCACCAACAACGCGTGCTGCTCGGCATAGTCGCGGTAACGCTGGGTATCAGCCGTCGTATACGAGCGATAATGCGCCTCAAACCCATCCACCGGGATCTCCGCGAACATCTTGTCCAGACGGTCTTCATACAGAAAACCCCAGCCGTCATCACGCCCAGGATGAGCAATGACCGTGACCGCGCCAGCCTTGTGAGCCATTTCCACTGTTTCCGCTAATGGAACATCCACCATGGCCGGCTCGCCCAGGCCACGGATGATATTGTGGGCTGAAAACAGGCTCGAGCCGTGCCCGTCCTTTATCATTGCCCGGAACACCAGGTGCGGCCAGAGGGGACGTCCCGCCGCTACCTTTTGCAGTGACGGCAGATGTCGTCCGTGCCGCTCCAGAAGCGTCACCATACGCTCGGCGGTTCCCCGCAGGTTGTCCTGTTGACGCTCCATGAGGGCTTGAAACTCAGCGGCCGACGGAGACATGAGGTCAATCCCGTACACCAGGCAGTGCACGTGCCGCTCTTCCCAGCGGGTCGTCATCTCCACCGCCGGGACAACATGGATGCCAGCCGCCTCCCCGCGCTCCATCATCTCGGGCACAGAATCCATCGTGTCATGGTCCGCGACCGCCACAACTCGAAAATGATGTTCTGTGAGGTACGCAATCAGCGTCTCCGGCGTCCAGCGTCCATCCGAAGCCCGAGTGTGCATGTGAAGATCCACGGCATCATCCGGTTCAACACGTATTCTGGTGGCTGACTGCATGGATCTCCCTCGTCATAACGACCGGGCTAACGCCGATTGCGTTGGCTGTTTCTCAACGAGTATACCGATCCCGGTCGTTTGGAATGGCACAATAGAAGCGTCGTAAGCGTGATCGGCGAGAGGATGAAGAGTGGCGGATACCAGCGAGATCATCGTGTTTTGCAACCAGTTCTTGCGCGCCGCTGCGTTTAAGGATCTCGCCATTAACGGTCTTCAAGTCCAGGGAAAAGACCGCATCGAGCGCCTGGCCGTGGCGGTCGGCACATCGGAGTGGACACTTCGCAAGGC
>JACCZH010000469.1 GCA_013696045.1 Chloroflexia bacterium | reverse complement strand
CACCCTGCCCAACGACACCGAGATCGAAGAGGGCGTCCGCCGCCTCTGCAACGCCATCCACCGCCTCGCCGCCCAGGTCGATCCCGACCGCAGCCACATGCGCACCGGCAATGCGTTGACGCCGATTGTGTAGATCCATTGACAGTAGAACATTTGTTTCGTACAGTGACTCCATACCAAGGAGTATTCCGGCATGTCACAGAGCGGCAACAATGACAAGCAACGTGATGAGGAGACTGGTGGGGCGGCGCTTCAACCTCGCCTGTTTGACGAGGTCGCCCGCGGGCGTCACGGACCAACGCTAAGCAGTGTCGGGCCGCTTGGACCACACTCGAGGCTGCCGGTCGCGCGTTACTGGTATCGCCGCCACCTCGAGCAAGCCCAACACCCTGCCAACACGATCTCATCGTATCTCTACGACCTCTCGATCTTCGAGCATGTAGTTGGTCTCAAGCCGATCGACGAAGTTACCAGCCGCGACGTCGCTCACTACCTGGGAGAAGCCAACTCGCGCTCGACCCGCAAACGGCGGCTAACCTCGGTGAGCGGTTTCTTCAAGTGGCTGGTCAACTCGGCCAGGATGCTGGAGAAGGATCCGACCGAGTCCTTCTACCCCGACCACATCCCGCTCAAAACGCCGCGGCCGCTCTTCCCCACCGAGCAGGACGCGCTCATGCACTCGGCCAGGGCGGATTCTACGCGCTCGGCGATAATGTGCTGGCTGATGCTGAACCTGGGTCTATCGCGGGGCGAAGTGCTCCAGCTCCGGCGCGATCATCTTGACCTTGCCGACCCCGAAACCCCGCTCGTCTATGTTTTCTACGACAATGCTCGCTGGCGGGACAAGGAACGGAAGCTCCAGGCGACGAGCGAGTTGATTGAGTTGTACCACGCGTTCGAGCGCGAGTATGAGCCGCAAGACAAGTTGTTCGTCATGCTGCCGCAGTCGGTCAACAAGATGACCGAGCGAGTCGCGCGCAACGCCGGCATCTCGAAGCATGTCTCGCCCCAGACCTTGCGCGACACCTACTCTGTCGAGCGGGCTAAAGCCGGCGCGGGCGAAGAAGAGCTGTTGTCACTGCTCGGGCTGGCCGACGACCCGCGCAACAGGATGAGCGTGCGTCGCTACATCAAGCTCGCGTCGCCAGCCGTAAATGCTCCGTTGACCGGCGAGGTCAAAGAGCCCTGAACCTTCTATGCCGGCCCATTTGCATCGGCGTAACGCGATACAGGGTGGATTGTTATAGATACGCCAGCCGTTCTGAGCGACACCCGCTTCCTCATTTTCGTCCCTTCGGCGTGTCTCAGGACAGGCTCTGAGCGCAGCGGATTCTGCTGAACGTGCGTGGTAGATAGAAGATCCATTCGACTCCGCTGCGCTCCGCTCAGGATGACCAAACAACGTAGTTGTTCTCACTAATCCAGCCTGAGTTAATGCGAATGAGCGACGAAATAGGCGCGCCCAATCCCATCGTGTAGTAGTCTGCGAAATCGCGCGCCCTCACCTGCTCTGAAGGAAGGAAGTACCGGTGAAGATCTACATTATGCGCCACGGGAACGCTACCTGGCCCGACGACGCATATATGGCAAACGACGGGGAACGGCCCTTGTCCGACCTCGGACGACAGGAGGTCGCCCTGATGGCGCGGGTGCTGGAGAAGCTCGGAGCGAACCCCGATCTTATCCTCTCAAGCCCACTCGTGCGGGCTCGGCAAACGGCGGAGATTGTCAGTGAGCACTTCGATGCCAGAGTCGCGGTCACGAACGCCGCCGATCTCTCCCCGGGCAGCTCACTGGCCGGTGTATTGGCCCAGATCTTGAGGACAGGACGTCCAAACGAAACGCTGATTACGGGGCACATGCCCGACGTCGGGATGCTGGCCGGCTTTCTGGCCTGGAACCAGCGCGAGGCGGCGATCAACTTTCGCACAGCCGGTATCTGCCGCATTGACCTGGCGGACGACAATCCAGCGCCCGGCTACGGTGACCTGCGCTGGCTGATTCCGCCACGGATTGGCGAGCGCTTGCTAGAGTCCGGAGCCTGATGGCGGCCCCCACCAAGGCCGCGCCCGCCACCGAGGAACACGCCAGCGCACAGCGCGCACTCTGGCTGTTGATCGCGGCTATCTTCGTCGTCTCACTCGATTCGCGCGTCATCACGCCACTCTTGCCCGCCATCGCCGAGGAATTCGACGCCTCGATTGGCCGAGCCGGATTGATTGTGACCGCCTATCTGCTGCCTTATGGCCTGTTTCAGTTGCTCTACGGGCCGTTGGCGGACCGGGTTGGACGCGTGCGAGTCATCTCCATCGCTCTTGGGGCCTTTGCGCTTGGCGCGGGATTGTGCGCGCTTGCGCCGGACCTCAACTCACTGGTCGGTTTACGGCTCGTCACAGGCGTAGCGGCGGCAGCCGTTTTCCCGTTGACACTGACGTATATCGGCGACACCGTTGCCTACGACCGCAGACAGGAAGCCATCGGCTATACGATCATGGCCGCATCGCTCGGCCAGGTGCTCTCGAGCGCTATTGGTGGTTTTCTGGCGGCGGCGTTCTCCTGGAGGGTGATCTTCGCCATCGACGGTCTGGTGGCGCTGGTCATTACCATCGCAATCTTGCGCCAGCCGCTCACGCGCGTCCGTCCGGCAGGCCTGTCACGCTCAGCTGCCGCCACCTACCGGGTCGTGCTGGCCGACCGCCGTCACATTCTCTTCTACATACTCATTTTCGTTGAGGGCGCGGTCACCCTGGGCGCGTTTGCCTATTTCGGCGCACTCCTGCGGGATCGTGACGGATTCTCCTTCACCGCCATCGGTATCCTCGTCGCGATCTTCGGGCTCGGCTCGCTGGTGTTCGGCCGTATCGTTGGCCGTGTAGCCCGCAAGATCGGTGAGAGGCGCATGATCGCCTTCGGTGGAGCAGGTGTTGTCGTTGGCTACGGCATTACTACGCTTCAACCGGCCATCATCTTGTTCCCCATCGCGATGGTTTTAATGGGCTCCACGTTCATGATGATGCACTCGACCCTGCAAACGCGCGCCACCGAGCTTGCGCCAACCGCGCGAGCCACGGGAATATCCCTGTTCGCCTTTGCGCTGTTTCTTGGCAGTAGCCTCGGCGCTTTCCTGACAGCTCAATCTATCGACCGCCTGGGCTATAACGAAACGATGCTGGCCCTCGGTGCGGCAACGGCCATCTTTACGGCAATTATGACCGTTGTGATCCTGCGCTTCACCGAGCCGTACATTGAGGAGGTGCAAGCCTGCTAGACTGACTGCACGTATAGACTCGGCGTATCCAGGAGATATTTCGTTAACGAAAAGGAACCCACACATGCAGGAAAGTCAAATCTACCGCGAGCAGATTACCACCTTGAGCGAGCAGATCAAAGCCGAATTCGCCGGTATGGATGCGGATCTGCTCTACAAGCGCCCAGGACCATCGGTCAACAACGCCGGCTTCCTCTACTGGCACA
>JACCZH010000421.1 GCA_013696045.1 Chloroflexia bacterium | reverse complement strand
GGCGAGGAATGGTCCGAGGGTGAAGCGCATGCCTCGGTCTCAGGCGGTGAAGACATGGACATCTCGAAGATGCCCGACAACATCACAAACGCTACACGTTTCACGCGGGGCAATGTTGAGACAGGTTTCAGCGAGGCGGACGCCGTTGTCGAACGACAGTACCGGTCGGGCATGGTTCACCAGGGATACATCGAGCCGCACGCGACTATCGCCGTGCCCGATCCTTTTGGCAACCTCGTCATCTACACCATGACGCAGGGGCAGTTCTATACTCGCAACTCCACCGCCGCCGTGCTGGGGCTGCCCCAGAGTCAGATCAAGGTTGTCAACCTTGAGATTGGCGGCGGATTCGGATCGAAGGCGGTCTTGCTAGAGCCACTTACCGGCTGGTTGGCGCTCAAGCTGAACGCACCGGTAAAAATCCTCATGAGTCGCACTGAGGAGTTCATGGCCGGCACTCCGGCCCCCGGTTCAGTCATCGACATTAAGATCGGCGCGAAGAAAGATGGCACGATCACGGCCGTTAAGGCTCAGGTGGTCTACGACTCCGGTTGCTATCCAGCCTCGCCGCTGACGGTCGGCGCGCTCATCATGGGCAGCTATTATCAGACCGACAACCTCGAGATCACCGGCTATGAAGTCATCACCAACAAGCCGGGTACCGGCGCCTATCGCGCGCCAGGCGCGCCGCAGGCTACCTTCGCTATCGAGCAGGCGATTGACGAGGTCGCTACCGAAATCGGCTGGGACCCGGTCGACTTCAGACTGCACAACGCCTCAGAGGGCGGTGACGTCATGGCGAACGATCAGCCCTGGGCACGCATCGGTCTCAAGGAGATCCTGCAAACGATCAAGGATCACCCGCTCTGGAAAGAGCGCGGCAAGGACCCCAAAAAGGGCATCGGCATGGCAATCGGTGGCTGGCCGGGCGGTGTCGAGCCCTGCGCGGCCAACATCCGTGTCAACACCGACGGTTCGCTGCTACTCACGCTGGGCCACAGCGACATCACCGGCACCAACACGACCTTCGCCATGCTCACGGCTGATGTCTTCGGCACCGAGATAGACAAGATCAAGGTCGTCAACGGGGACACCGACAACGCCCCTTATGCCGGCATGGCCGGTGGCTCAAAAACAACCTTCACCCTTGGACCGGCCGTTATGAAGGCCGCTGAAGAAGCACGCAAGCAAATCCTGGCCATCGCCTCCGCTGAAATGGAAGCGTCAGCCGACGACCTTGAGATGGTTGACGGCGTTGTGCGAGTGAAGGGCACCGATCAGGAAATCGCCGTCGCCGAGCTTTCCCGCCTGAGCATGTCCTTCGGCGGCAAGTATGAGCCTGTCTACGGCATCGGCAAATCGGCCATCCAGGACCGCGCGCCGGGCTTCTCCGGTCAGATTGCCGAGCTGACAGTCGATCAGGAGACCGGTCAGATCACGATCGACCGCTGGGTCACCGTTCAGGACGTCGGCAAATCACTCAACCCGGCCGCCGTTGAGGGCCAGATGATCGGCGGAACTGCCCAGGGCATCGGGTTCGGTCTGCACGAGCAAATGAGTTACAGCGAAGACGGCCAACTCATTAGCGCGACGATGATGGACTACAACTTGCCGAAGTCGAACCAGGTGCCGTCGATCGAGACGATCGTGCTCGAAGTGCCGTCATCAGCCGGGCCGATGGGCGCCAAGGGCGTCGGCGAGCCTCCCATCGTTCCCGGAGCGGCCGCCATCGCCAATGCCGTCGCCAACGCCACCGGCAAGCGCATTACCGAGATGCCGCTCAATGCCGAGCGGGTGAGCAAGGTGTTGATGAACGGAAAGTAGGAACCCCTTACCAATGCCCCGGGTGCCCTCTGGGCGTGTACCCCGCCATGCGTGGACGAGAGAGGGGGGGTAGAGTTGAGCATTCGAATTGTCCTCATGCCCCCCCTTTTCCAGAATTGGAAGAGGGGTCGGGGGTGAGGGCTGTCAGGAGACCAACACCATGACCGAAGGCGGATTCGATACCTCAAACCACGAGCGGTTGCGTAGCCCCGAGCGGCTGAAGATGCTGCGCGTTCCCGAGGTCGTCACCCGGCTGGTCGAGCGTGACACCATGCATGTCATCGACGTCGGCGCAGGCACCGGCGTCTGGGCCGAAGCGTTTCTCAACGCCGGTGTGGGGCAGGTCACTGCCGTGGATAGCTCCGCGACGATGATCGACCAGATCCGCAAGCTCGTACCAAACGCCAAACACATGCAGACTCAGGCCGACACTATCCGTATGCCCACCGAGTCAGCTGACCTTGTCTTCGCCGCCTTCGTGCTGCACGAGCTGCCGGATCAGGTGGCTGCGCTCAAGGAGTGGAAGCGTCTCTGCCGCAGGACGGTGGCGGTCATGGAATGGCCCTACCGTGAGGAAGAGATCGGCCCGCCACCGAGTCGCCGAATGACTCAGGAACAAATCATTGACCTTGGACAGAAGGCCAACCTGGGCGCCGCCGAAGTCTGGGAAACCGGGGACTGGCTGCTCTACACTTGGCACATCGACCATATCACGGCCCGCTCCAAGCGCTAGACGCTGGCCGGGGCAGCAACACAGTGCCCGCCCGAGGCGCCTCGGGCGGGCATGCTCGTCTCTATGACCCATGACACGCTCGCTCAGTCAACGTCGCCATTGATGTGCGCCTGCACGAAGTCGAAGGCAAGCTTGCCGACGGCGCGGCCCAGATCCTGCCCGGCCGTGATGGACGGCATGAAGTGGACACCGCCCCACAAACGGCTCAGACCGCACTCCTGTTCGAACTCCGTCCAGGTGTTCCAGGGACCGATCACGATGTCCTGGGACGGCGTGATGCCCGGTTCCACGACGGACGAGCCTGCGGGGACGGGTATCGACCAGCCGAAGTTGTCATCACCAAAGAAGAGCCGGCTGGCCTCGGCGTGCGCGGAGCAGAAGGAGGCGGAGCCCGATGGATGCTCGGGGTGATCAGCAGTCCCCAGATAGCTGCGCCATTCGTTGGCCGGGAGATCGTTGACTGTACCTTTGCCGGGACCGCCCCACGCCGTCACCGGATCGTCTCCATACAGATAGCGGATTGCGCTGACCGGCCGCACGTAATCGTGGCGGAGTTTTTCGTTCCAACAGGCAATGGCCGTGTCGAATGACGCGACGTTGGTGAGGAAATCATAGTGAACAAACTCGTCCAGAGTCAGGCCATTCAACTGAGAGGCAACGAGCGCGGAAAACCCGATGCCGAAGAGCTTGTTGTCGTAGAGTTCAGCCACCATCTTCTGATAATCCGTCAGGCTTGCCGACGCCGCCAGCACCTCTTCCGCCTGCTGCCTGTAAGCTGTGCCTCTACCCATGACCGGGCGAGGCGTCTGGAAGATTCCGGGGTCGTCGTATGAGTATGGGCGCGTCATGCGCAGCTGCGGCGTCACAAACTGTTGTACCTGAAAGATTCCGTTGCCCCTGGTGACGATCTGGGGCTGCCATCGTGATGCATTTCGTAAGTCGTATGCCGTGTTGACCGGCTCATAGCCGAGGTAGTCCGCATATGGCTGGCGGTTGAATGCGCGGCCGCCCTCGTCACCCAGCTGGTTCATACCGTCACGCTCTCTGGCGGCGACCACGTCGGAGCCGGCAACGTTCCCGATACCGGTTGCGGTCGTGGTGTCCTGGCCATCATCGTCCGGGTCCAGGCCGGCCGACACCAACATATCTCGCCAGTCATTGGTGTACCGGGAGAGAACGCTGAAAAGCACGCGGTACGATGCAAACAGGATAGCGGTGTTCTTGTTGGCGATAGTCGCTTCGCTCGCGGGCCGACGTCCGAGCTTCGAGTACACGCCCACGGCGGTCGGGTGGTAGGGCGCAATGGCGTCGAACCAGGCGTTGGTGAGCAGCGCGGTAATGCGTAGCACGAGCGTCGCGTCGTTCGCGACGGCCGAGACGAATTCAAAAATGATCGGAATCACCCGCGGGATGATCACCTCGACAGGTGCATTCCCATTGTTCAGGTCGAACGCATTGCTTAGCGTGCGAGTGCCCGCCAGTCCCGCGTCAGGTACGACAACGTTTGGAAACCAGACCGACCGGTGAGTATCGCCAATACTGATGACCTGCTGAGCGGCGACAGATTCTCTCGTCAGTGTCCCGGCGACAGCTACCCCTGCCGCGCCCGCGCTAAGGCTCTTAAGAAACTGACGGCGTCCGTGTCGCCTGGCTGGCTGCTCGTGGCTCATGAGGCTTGTCCCTTCAACAACACACATGGATCGTCACGTCGCGCTATGAAGATGCGCACATGGCATAAACGATAAATATCATCCCAAATTCGTTCATGTTTCTAGCGATCACGCTCCACTGGTTGCCAAAGGGAACACTTTGTCTTACCTCCACGCCGGGACTGCTCAGGTAGTACCCACCCCCTGTCAACATCTCACCCTCAACACAGGACGCTCCGATCACACGGGTAGTCCCAGCAGACAGTTCTGTGACAAAGCTGGATCTCGGTGTGACAGTCATCAGGCCAGCTTGTCCTTGTGGCCCTTCTGGGCCCTGAAGCCCGTCCGCTCCGGCGTCGCCTTTTGGCCCTTGCTCTCCTTGAAGACCGATGTCTCCCTGGTCGCCTTTCGCGCCCTGGATACCTAGAGCACCGTCCACACCATCGACGCCCGGATCACCTATCTTGCCTTTTGGCCCTGGCGGTCCAACCTGGTTCCAGGACACGAGCGCCTGGTTCTTGCCATTGCATGTGGGCTCCGATGTCGAGATTTGCGACAACGTGCCGTTCGGTCCCTCGCAGGCGTAGAACATCGTGGAGCTCTGGCCCTGCGCGATGGCAGCCGAGCCTGCCGCCAGCACGAGGACTACAATCAGCGCTGGCGCCAACAATCGCAGTGAGCGAACGGTGAATGCATGCCGCATGGCGTTTCCCTTTCTCCTGGGGCAGCTCGATGCCCCATGCTGACAAACTAATCCGGTTGCCAACACCGTAGAAAACAGCCATTAATCGATCATTAATCTGAGATTGATCCGAGAGCCCACCCAAGCCTGTAAAGCGTGGAGACAGTTCAGATTTTCTCTACGGGACAACCAGCCACGCGCGTGCTGCGTCAACATCCTCACGGGTGAGGCCGTGGCCAGTGGGCAGCCATTCCAGGGTGACGTCCGCGCCGGCCTCACGCAACAGATGCGCCAGGCGCTCGGAGTTCTCTGGAGGGATGATCGGATCTTGACGGCCCGACGACATGAAAATCGGTGTGCCCCTCAGGTCCGGAAGCGAATCAGGCTCGAACGGGACCATAGCCCGCAACAGAATCGCTCCGGCCAGCATCTCCGGGTCCGACAACAGCAGGCTCGCGGCGATGTTCGCGCCGTTAGAGTAGCCAACGGCCAGAATCGACTCGCGGTCAAGCTCGTAGGCGCCAGCAGCCGCGTCGATGAACTCAGCGAGTTCCTCGGTGCGGGAGTGTAAGTCCTCTTCGTCAAACACGCCCTCAGCTAACCGGCGGAAGAAGCGCGCCATGCCATTCTCCAGCACCTTGCCACGCGGGCTCAGTAGCGCCGCGCCAGGCGCTATCATCCCGCCTAGTTGCAGGAGGTCGGATTCGTTGCCGCCGGTGCCATGCAGCAACAGGAGTGTCCTGCTTGAAGCATCTCCGGCGCCTGGCTCAAATTGGTGAATGAACCTCAGATCGTCACTCATCGGCGCCCATTTCTCTCTGGCAGCCTCACCGGTGTCAGCAGGCTCTCAAGCGATTCACGGTCGGGCTCGTAGCGCGGCGGAAATTTCAGCGCTGAACCGAGCTGGTCAAGTGCTTCGTCGACATCGAACCCTGGTCCATCCGTCGCCACCTCCAAGAGCACGCCACCTGGCTCTCGGAAGTAGATCGAGCGGAAATACAGGCGGTCTCTGACGGAGGTGACGTCAAAATGACCCTCAGCGAGCCTTTTCTGCACCTTCGCCTGTTGAGCGTCATCTTTGGCCCGCAACGCGACGTGGTGCACCGTTCCGACGGCCATCTCGCCCCGGAGCGCCCGTGGGGATGGCTCCAGCAGGATATCGACGATTGCGCCAGGCGCCCCCGACCCCGTGTCGTATCGAAACCGGCTGCCCGTTTCGTGCACGGCCGTGTAGCCGAAAGTCTGTGTGAGCAACGCGGCCGTGCGTTCATAGGACGCCAATGTGAGCGTCACCCCGTGAAACCCCCGGATGGCAACGTCCGCCGGCACCGGCCCAAACTGTGGATCGTCGTTTGCCGGGACGTTCTTGCCAGTGATGAGCTCCAGATCGATGCCGTCCGGGTCGAGGAACGAGATCACGCTCTCGCCAAAACGCTCGCCTGGACCGTCGAAACCGATACCGTGCTCGGTCAGGCGTCCGGTCCAGTAATCCATCGAATCTTCGGAGATGAGAAAGCCAATGGCGGTCGCCTGGCCGGTGCCCGGCCGGCCCAGCGGTGCTCCCTCCCAAGGGAAGAAGGTCAGCACCGTGCCGGGGCGTCCCGCGTAGTCGGCGTAATAGAGGTGATAGGTGCCGGGATCATCAAAATTGACCGTCAGCTTCACCAACCGCAAGCCAAGGACGCCGGTGTAGAAGTCGATGTTCGTTTGTGGGTCGCCGGCGATGGCGGTGATGTGGTGAATCCCGGGCGTCGCGATGTTCATCAAGAAATCAACCATTCAATTCTCTGGCAGGGGAGGCGGCCCGTCCCCTTCCGTAATGCCCGCCGGGTGAAACGCGGAAGGGGACAGGCCACCTCCCCTGCCGAATACGTCAACACCGTCACTGTTCTCAAACGCCGCGCAACATTATCTCGATGCCGTTCGGGTCGGCGACGACGGCCGCTGTTTCGTTGAGACGCTCGATTGGCTCGTCGGCGCCAGCCAACCGGTACAGCAGCTGGTCCCACGACGGTCGATCGGGCACTTCTACGGTGAAGCGTGTCAAACCAGCTGAATTCTCTGGTTGAGGCGGCACTCCAGGGCCTGCCCAGACGTTCATGCCGATGTGGTGGTGATATCCTCCGGCCGCTACGAAGAGCGCGCCGGGATAGGTGTCCTGCATCGTCTCGAAACCCAGGATGTCTGTGTAAAACCTCGCCGAGTCTTCCAGGTTGCTCACTTGTAGGTGAATGTGACCGATCGTTGTTCCGTCTGGAATACCCATCCAACCGGGCTCGGTTTCGCCCAGCTCGCCCATGAGGCTGTCAAAGTCCAGCGGCTCGGTCGTCATCGCCACCTGCTCGCCGCTACGGGGCCAGGACTCCCGTGGACGGTCCGTGTAGATCTCAATTCACTAACAATCATTAAAAAAAAAATAGAGCGCCTCGCTGACACCGTGATCGGAAGCACCGCCTATTGGCCAGCCCTGCGCCGCCAGTTGTTGGACAATGCGCGCCAGGTCCCGCCGGGAGGGCAAGAGAATCGCTGCGTGGAAGAGCCCGCTGGTACGTCGCGGCTTGGGCATCGCGCCTGGACGCTCATGAAGGATGAAATCGGCGTGTTCTGAGCCAGCTGATAACCAGACGCTGTCGGACGAAACCTTGTGTGCCGTATACCCGAGGACGTCCTGATAGAAGGCGAGCGACCGCCCGAGGTCCGCTACTGTTAGCGCTACTCCGCCAACGCGGGTAGACGCCGGGAGACGAACCATTGTGTCAATTGTCTGCTCTTGTGCCATACGGTCTACCTCCCGGCTGAACTACCTGCGAACGCCTAATGCTGCTGAGTAGCCGCTATGTGCAGTGTTATCTTCACAGTATCACCAACCACCACGCCACCAGCTTCAATTGCGCCATTCCAGGTAATCCCGAAATCCTTGCGGTTGATCTCGGTCGTGGCAGTGAAGGCGACACGCCGCATGCCGAAGGCGTCCTTCTCCATGATGCCCTCGAGCTCGGATTCGAGTACCACCGGCTTGGTGACGTCACGAATCGTGAGATCGCCATAGACCTTCGAGCGATCGTCGCTCACCTGTTCGATCTTCGTGCTCTGGAACGTGATGTCGGGCCACTGCTCAGCACTAAAGAAGTCGTTGGTGCGCAGATGCTCATCCCGCTGCTCATTAAAGGTTGTGATGCTGGACGCATCGATTCTCGCTGTGACAGACGACATCTCGGGCTGGTCCCCATCAAGCTGAATTGTGCCCTCGACCTCGGAGAACTGCCCCTTCACCGTCGAGATCATCATGTGCTTTATGCTGAATTCGACGTTCGAGTGGGCTGAATCAATCGCCCAGGCGCCGGTCTTTATGGTTGTCGCAGTCAATGTGTCTCCTACCATTCTCAGGTTATGCACCCCTTTTAGCATCGCCGACCTGGCGATACTTCTCATATTTTACTAACTATACTATTCTTAGTTACTATTGTCAAAGGGAGTGAAACAGGCTATACTTTGGTTATGGATACCATAGGAACACGAGTGGCATTTTGCCCGCGATTTCATAAAGCAATAGAGCAGATCGGCAGCCGCTGGACCGGCGTCATCATCCGTGCCCTGGCCAACGACGTGCGCCGTTTTGGAGACCTCAAGCACAGTATTCCCGGCTTGAGCGACCGCATGTTGGCCGACAGGCTCAAAGAGCTTCAGGTTGACGGCATCGTCGAGCGTACCGTCATTCCTGAAACTCCGGTGCGGGTTGAATACCGCCTGACCGATAAGGGATGCTCGTTGGCCGATGTTATGGCGGCTATTACAATCTGGGCGGAAACGTGGGTTGAGCTGGACGAGCCTGACGCCGAAGTGGAACTGTGCATTGAGTGACGAAGAAGCACTAACTGGCTGGTTCGCCGGCCAGCGCCAGGTTTTTGAAGACGCATACCTGCAAACCGACGATCCCTACAAACAGTCTGGATGGGGCAGCACGCCCGAGCGCTGGCGGTTTGGCCGCGAGGTCATTCTCGACGGCGTCCCGCGTGACGGCGACTTCCTTGATATCGGCTGCGCCAACGGCCTGCTCCTGGCCTGCCTGATCGAGTGGGCAGGTGAGCGAGGGGTGACTCTTACTCCTCACGGCATAGATTTCGTTCCGGAACTCGTCAAGCTGGCGAAAGCTCGTTTCCCCGAAAATGCCGCCAACTTTGAGGTTGCCAACGCGTTCGACTGGCAGCCAAGCCAGCAGTACACCTACGTCCACACCCTGCTCGAGTATGTTCCAAAGAAACAGCAACCAGCCTACCTGCAACGTGTGCTCGACGAGGTTGTCGCCCCCGGCGGCCGGCTGATCGTCAGCAGCTACGGCAGCCGCGGCAAGAACGAAAAGCCTCTCGACATCGACTTCCATCTCCAGATGCTGGGCTTCCGGACCACCGGATGCGGCAACAGCCTCGAGCCCGACGGCTGGGTCGCCACCCGCGTTGCCTGGGTAGACCGGTAACCGGGATTATTCGTCTTCAAAGGCATTCTTCCGCCGGCCGTGAAAACCACGGCCGGGCGCGTGGCTGTGCCCAAACATGCCATGGGCGTGCCAGACCGGCCGGTTATCGTTCGGGTCGGGCTTGATCAGGAGCCGTGGCATCGTGAAGACCCGCCGCGACGGATCGCCACAGAAGGGGCATTCATACGGCTCGCTGGCTACATCCATTGTGCGCTCGACATCGAAGGTTGTGGCGCACGCATCACACTTATAGTCGTACCTGGGCATCGTCTATCCCCGCACCGAGTCTCAATTCACACCGCAATGATGATAACCAATGCGCCGCGCTTGACACCCTCCGGTATCATGAGTGCTGTGTTGATACACAGTCTCATCATTAATGAGTCTGGGTTGCTAATTCCGGTGAATCAAGACGGAGGATAACGGTGTCTCGGTATTTCAGCTTTCTTCTTATTGCGCTGCTGGCGGTAAGCCTGGTGGCATGTGGCGAGGACGAGGATGGGGCGCCAGGTCAAGCCGGAGCGGCCACCGCGACACCTGTCACAGCGGCTGAAGGAGACACCACCCCCGAAGCTGAAACCACCGATGACACCGAGCAGATCACGATAGTCGCCACGACCTCCCAGATCGGGGCGCTTGTCCAGGAGATCGCGGGCGATGAGGTTGAGTTGCGTGTTCTCATGGGCCCGGGTGTCGACGCCCATAGTTATGAAGTAACGCCGGATGACATCCGCGCGATGAGCGAGGCCAACCTGATCCTGCGCAACGGCATCGGGCTCGACGACTTCCTGGACGACAGCATTGAGGCCGCCGGGGGCAACGCCGAGGTCGTCACCGTCACCGACGGCATCGACCTGATCGAGGGTGGGGCTGTTGAACATGATGACGAGCATGCCGCCCACGACGAAGATGAACATGACGACGAACACGCTGACGATGAAGATGAGCATCACGAAGATGATGAGCATGCTGATGACGAAGACGACCACGGCCATGGCGAGAACGACCCGCACGTCTGGCACGATCCGGCCAACGCAAAGCTCATGGTAGACAACATCGCCGCCGCACTGTCGACGGCTGATGCCGGCCGCGCCGCGAAGTTCGAAGAGAACGCCGGAGCCTACAAGACCGTCCTCGACGAGACCGACGCCGAGATCCAGGCCATGATCGACGAGATTCCAGCGGAAAACAGCAAGCTCGTCACCAACCATGACGCGTTCGGGTATTTTATACAGGCTTACGGGCTGGAATTCGTCGGCGCGGTTATCCCCAGCACCTCAACTGACGCCGAGCCGTCGGCGCGAGAAATCGCCGAGCTATCCGAAGTGATCGAGCACGAGAATGTTCAGGCCATCTTCGCCGAATCCTCGGTCGACCCGCGCATCGCGGAGCAACTTGCCGCTGACACGGGCGTTGAGATCGTCTATGGGCTATATTCTGATTCACTCGGCGAACCGGGTTCAGGAGCTGAATCCGTACACGGCATGTTGCTGGCCAACGCCACCTTAATCAGTGAGGCCTTGAAGTAACCATCATGTCCCTTGTCAGAGAGCCCTCTGGCTCGCTCACGATCCACGATCTCGCCGTTAGCTACGGGCCACTGGTTGCGCTGGCCGGAGTCAACGTAACTGTTGACCCCGGCGACATCGTCGGCGTCATCGGCCCCAACGGTAGCGGCAAGAGCACGTTGCTGAAAGCGATCGCCGGCATCGTGCCGGTGCGTGGCGGGCAGATAACCCACGCCGGCAAGCGGCTGCGCCAGCGACACGCCCACATTGCCTATGTGCCACAGAGCGAGGACGTCAACTGGGATTTCCCGCTGTCGGCACATGATGTTGTGATGATGGGCCGCTTCCGCTCGATTGGCTGGCTGCGCCGCCCCGGCAAGGATGACCATGCTCAGGCAGACGCCGCGCTTGAGCAGGTAGGGCTCGCAGGCATGGGACATCGCCACATCAGCCAGTTTTCCGGGGGCCAGCAGCAACGGATCTTTCTTGCTCGCGCCATTGTCCAGCAACCGGAGATCGTCCTGCTGGATGAGCCCATGACCGGCATCGACGTGCGCAACCGCGCCGTGCTGCACGGCATGAT
>JACCZH010000397.1 GCA_013696045.1 Chloroflexia bacterium | reverse complement strand
AGGTAAGAGGATAGACCAGTCCGGCGGGTGGATGCTAGCCCGATCCAAAGAGACGTCGCTGAAGGTCGGAGATTTTCCTGCGGCACAGCTCGCGCTCGTCCGGATCGAGCGAAAAACCGACCGCGAGGACGTCACCGACGCGGGCACCTCCGGGTAAGAGTTCCAGCGGAACGGTCAACTGTTGGCCAGAGTCGGACACGAGCGTTGCGAATACGTGATTGTCCTGATCGTGTCCGATCTCGTCCACCGTCAGACGAATGGCCGCCGGTTCATTGTCCATCAATACCCGTCCGATCCAGTTGGACGGTAAACTGCTCGCCGTTTGTCGTCAATTCAACAGTTCCGTCCAGATCAGTGCGGTGAATGGTGATGCCGCGAAAACGCAGGCGTTGCATCACTTCATCGTGCGGGTGACCGTATTGATTATCGAGCCCTACCGGGATTACAGCAACACTCGGTGAGACGGCGTCGAGAAACTGTGCGGTGCTGGAGCTGTTGCTGCCATGGTGGGCTACAACCAGCACATCGGATTGGAGAGCGTCATTCACCATCGACTCGACGATCATTTCTTCTGCCGTCTGCTCAATGTCTCCGGTAATCAGGAAACGTACATTACCCATGGTGAGCTGGATGACGGTGCTGTTGTCGTTCGTGTCAGGCTCGCCACCGTCCAGCAGGAAAGGCTCACGCGGCCAAAGGATATCGACTCTGATACCTGTGCCCAAGTCAAGGGAATTCCCGGCGCGGGCGAGGATCGGGTTGACGCTGTACTCGAGCACGCGCTCCAGCGTGTGTCCGTAGGTCTGGTTGGTGGTGGGGATAGCGGGATCCACAAAGTTTCGCACCGGCATTTGATTCAGCAAACGTGGCATGCCCCCTATGTGGTCCTGGTCCGGGTGCGTTACAACCAGATAGTCGATCTCGGTGATCCCATTTTCACGGAGATAAGGAATGACGATGTTTTCGATGCGGTCGCCCGAACGGCCGGCATCGACGACCATGGACGTGCCGTCTGGCGCCAGGACAACGACGCACATCCCCTGTCCGACATCCATGACAGCAACAGTGGTGGTTGCGGCCGTTTGTTCCACCGTGCCGCGACGGTCCGGCGGTAGAGTGGCGGGTCGCGGCAGGATGTCGATTGGCGCCACTGTCAGCAGCAGCACGCCGCACAGGATCAGCGACAGGACCGCGCCAACCGCCAGCGCGGCGAGGCAGGTGCGTGCCGCCGATGCATTCTCAATTGACCTCACGGAACCTCATTCGATCAAGAATGGCTTTCGTCGGATCGCATCGTCCGCCAAACATGGATAAGCCGGTGCGCGGCGGTGATCTGAGTAATCAGCGCCAGAATCCAGATTCCCCACTCGGGCCGGGAAGCCAGTAACGCCGCCGCAAGAATGATCACACGTTCCAGGCGTTGTGCAAAGCCCACATTGCCACGGATACCGACCAGCTCGGCCTTGGCGCGCACGTAGGAGATGATGAGCGAGCCAACAATTGCAGTGTATGTCAGGACAATTGGGAGCGTTCCAGCGTCGGTGCGTGTGAAATAGATCAGCACCCCGCCAAGCACGACGGCATCCGAGTAGCGGTCGAATGTGCTGTCCAGGAACGCCCCGAACTGTGTCATCTGGTTTGTCGCTCGCGCTACGGCGCCGTCGAGCACGTCCCATGCCCCCGCCAAGAGCAGGAGCACTCCGCCGAGAACAAGGTTACCGGAGGCGATGACCGCCGCCACGACAAAACTTAGACCCAGCCCGATAAAGGTCAGCGCGTTCGGGGTGAGGTTCGTTTTGGCAACGATTCGGCCAATGCCGCCGATTCGGCCGCGAAATTTGTCGGCGAATCGGGTGCTAACCATCGGTCGTCACCAGAGACGCTGCAAGCCGTGATGTGTCTCGCGGCGCGGCGGTAGCCCGGTTTTGTATAGCGAGTTCATAGACCGTTTTCAAGCGATTTGCGACGCGCTCCCAATCATATTGACGAACATGCTCCAGCGCGTTGGCTGTAACGCGGTCGCGGAGATTCGTGTCGGCCAGAATACGCACCAGGCCCATGGCGAGGCTCTGAGCGTCCTTGGGTTC
>JACCZH010000377.1 GCA_013696045.1 Chloroflexia bacterium | reverse complement strand
GCGAGTTCATGCTCAGAGTAGGGCTGTTGTCGCTCAGCCACGATGCTCTCCAGTTCGGGTTTTCGCCGTCATGCCATCGCCAACCGTTAGCCCTTCCCGCAGCCGGGCAAGAGCGCGTGACAGCCGTGATTTGACGGTTCCTGGCCGGCCCTCCATGGAGCGATCGTCCTGTTCTTGCTCTACATACACCGCCGGGGCGCATTGGGTTCCATGAAGTGACCGTGCGCACAGAGAAGGAGGGCCAAGCGGCCCTCCTTTTTCATGGCGTCAGTTGTGGAGCGTGAAGCTGGCTACACGTCCTGGTCTTCGATGTCGGCCAGGAAATCGAACTCTGTCTTCGTGATGCCCAGCACAACCGAATCGCCGTCGAAGCGGGTGACAGTGTCAACCGGCACACGCTTGTGCTTCTTGCGCAGCAATCCATGCTCGATGGTGACATGGGCCACGCGGTGGGTTGTCAGGTCTGAGGATACTTCAGTGACCTTGCCGAGTTTATGGCCCTCAGCATCGACGACTTCCATGTCGGCTTGAATGTTCGCCGCGTGGCTGTCACCCGCGCCCGCGACGGGCATGCCGTCGGCGTCAATGCGATCTTCACCGGTCGAGGCCGTCTCATGGTGAATGAGCGCGCCGCGTGGCACCTCCCCAATGAGCTGGCCATTCTCATCGACCACCGGGATGTTATCGAAGTCAACGTCGCCCAGATGCGTCCGAGCGTCCACAACACCCATGCTGTTGGTCAAAACCGGGAAATCAGTCGTCATGTGGGCGGATACAAGTGCGTCACCATCGGCAGTGCGGATGTCGCGCCACTTCACGACCCCGACAGGCTGGTTATTCTCAACAACGATCAATGAGCGTAGAGTTTGCGATTCCATGCGACGGTGGGCAGAGCGCACCGTTTCATGAGGTTCGATCATGTTGACATCGCTGGATACCAGGTCTGAAATCATCATC
Source organism: Chloroflexia bacterium (assembly GCA_013696045.1). GTDB lineage: Bacteria > Chloroflexota > Chloroflexia > Thermomicrobiales > CFX8 > JACCZH01. The sequence goes on along the minus strand of JACCZH010000377.1, from coordinate 1,076 downwards.
GTGTCAGCCATGGCAGGTTGTTCCTTTCGCTACACATTATCCGCCGGGCAGCGAGGAGAGGTGGCGCTGAGCGGTGACGAAGGACCGACATGTCGCGACAAATAGCATAGAATTGTCGCAATCAGACCGGCCTTGTCAGGCTCGCAATCCGCTTGCGGATTGCTGCGCTGCCGTCCATCCTACCCAGTGCATACCTAGAATAGCACAGTTGAGAGAGGCATATTGACGCGGATAGTGCAGTGCTATGCGCCAGGCAAAACGCGGGAAATAATGGTTAGAACGCTATAGGGAACGATAGATGGGCGTCGAGATTCGACCAGCGGAAGTGCAAGATTTGCCGGCGGCACTGTATGCCTGGCGGTCGGCTGAGGGCATGGAGCCGGACCATGCGCCGCGGGAGGGCGACCCGGTACCGTCGTCATTGCCGCACGCCTTCGACACCGGAACGATGCTGGTTGCCGCGGAGGACGATCGAATCGTCGGGTTCGCCGCGACGATCGACCGCGAGCCGGTGACCTATCTCGGACAGATGTTTGTCTTACCGGAAATACAGTCGGGCGGGGTCGGGCGGCGGTTGCTGGAGGCGGTGATGCCGGGCGAGGACCGGCTGCGTTCGACGGTGGCGTCGTCCGACCCACGCGCGGTAGGGCTGTATGTGCGGCACGGGATGCGGCCATTCTGGCCAGTGTTTGATCTTGAAGCAAGCGTCGAACACCTGCGTTCTCTGCCACCGACAGATGTTGAGGCTGAGACAGCCGAGGCCGGCGATCCTGAGCTGATCCAGTGGGACGCCGAGATCGGCGGACGTTTGCGGCCCCAGGATCACGCATATTGGGTGCGCCGGAAGGGCGGCGTGCCGCTCTGGTTCGAGCGGCGTGGCAAGCGGCTCGGTTTCGGGTACGTTCAGGTTCAGCCGCGCAGCAGCGATGCGCGCTGGTATGGAGATACGATCAGAGTGGGGCCGCTTGGGGTGCATGAGGAGGCGGACGCCGTTGATTGTCTTATTCGTGCGATTGATTGGGCACGCGGCCAGGGCGGCAGGCTGAGTGTGCTCGTTCCCGGGCCACATCCAGGGC
>JACCZH010000342.1 GCA_013696045.1 Chloroflexia bacterium | reverse complement strand
CAGCTATGACACACGGGATGATCAACAGATCCATTCGACTGCGCTCAGGATGACTGGAAAAGCCGCTGGCCGTCCTGATGTCCCATGAAACGGAGCACTGCATGGCCCTCGGCGGGTATGTCGTGGATACGGTCGAGCGCACGGTTGGCGGGCCAGCCGGCGGCCCTCATGGGCTTGACCGCCTTGAGGTTGCGAACGACGGGCTCTTCTACGCCCGCGCGATACCCGCGGACGCCAACATCTCATATCAGGAAACCTGGCTCATCTCCCTTCAGGGATGGACGATTACACGTTTCGCCTTCCACGAACATCTCCGCCAGAGGTCGATCGACTGGAAAATGGAGCTGGATCAAGTGGAACTGGATGGTTCTCTGTGGCGCGTCAGCGATGGCTACCTTGATCTCGATGTCTACGAAGGCACGCATTACGATCTGGAAGACGCGGACGAGCTTGCCAACGCGATCGTCGCAGGCGCCATCTCGCTGGCCGAAGGAATGGCGACGCTTCACGCGCTGGACACGCTATGCAAGGCACTGCGCCGGCATGGATATTCAGGGCAGTCACTCCTGCGTGAGTACGCACCGGGGCTGCCACAATAGCACGCAGGAAGTGGGACCTCTTCGTCTACGGCCGCCAGCTCACCATCGCGACCAACAACGGCACCTGAAAGTCAGTCGCGCCGTTTTTGATCTCAGTGTCAAGGAGCGACTGGAGGCGTTTATCTTTCTCAGAGCCCTCAGCCAGCCAGAGGCGGCGGCGAGCGGAGGAGCGCAGCTCATCGGGGGTCCACGCTTCGTGGTTGCGCGGGAAGACGCGGATCTCGGGGGCGGCGTCACGGGCCAGAAGCAGGTGAACAAAATCGCGCATGGCCGGCAGGGTTTGTCGCGGCTCGCCGTGTACCTGCTCCCAGAGACGCTCGAAGCCGCCGCTCGGCGCACGGTCCATGGACAGGGCAACGCAACGCTCGCTGGTGGCCCGTTCTAATCCATCAATAAACGGGTTAATCTCGCGAATGTCGTACCCCACGTGCGCTGCTAGGCTACAATGAGCCTGGATCTCGTCCGACCCCTCCGGCCAGCGCAGGTCGCGTTGCACGACGTTGTCGATGCCGTGCCGCTCCAGCTCGCCCTTGAGCACCTGGCGCATACCGCCACTGGGATCGACGGCGATCACCTGCTTACTGGTGAGAGCCAGCGGCAGAGCGTAGCGGCCACCACCCGCGCCGACATCAAGCCAGACGGCGTCTGGTGGAGCGAAAGCGCGCAGTGCTTCCAGAATCGGATCACCTGCCCGGTGAGGGTCGTCGGTGAACTGGTTCGCGATTGGCTGGTAGTAGTCGGTGTTGTGCCACTCGCGCAGCCGCTCGACCTGGTTGTACTCGGCCTCGACGATCTCGCGCCACTCCCGGCCAAGCACGCCGGGATCGGGCCGCAGGTAGGATATTGTCACGGTGGTCTCCTTTAATCTGGACGAATCACCCGCTATCCTACTCGATGATCTATTGTGCCGGGGGCATCATCGTGGGATGCTTATTGATGGTGGCCAAACGAGGGCGAGCGATGGAGACCTTGGGCAATCTCTTTGTAGTCGGCATCCCGGCGGTCTGCGGATTGATCGGTTGGGCTGCCCTCAGGCAACGCAACATTCAACCGCTTCTGGCGGGCTGCGTTGCGCTGGCGGTCGCGTTGGCCGTCATGACCGTCATCTTTCTTGGGATGTACACAATTCAATAGAAACGAGCCACAGCACCTATGACACGCGTGCTCTTGCTGGCCGACATGGAGGGTGTCTCGCAAATTGACGACTTCCGTGAGTGCTGGCCAATTTATCCAGAGTATTGGCAAACCGGCCGCCAGAAAATGACGGCCGATGTCGCCGCCGCCGCCCAAGGACTCCTGGATGGCGGGGTGACCGAGGTTGGGGTTGTGAATGGCCACGGCTTTGGCTACCCCAACATCATTGCAGAGCAGCTTCCGGCAGGCGCGCGCCTGCTGGAAGCCGCGGAAGTGAACCCGGCCCTGCGTGGCAACGAGTATGACGCCAT
>JACCZH010000323.1 GCA_013696045.1 Chloroflexia bacterium | reverse complement strand
TCCTTGGCATTACCAACCGGCGTTCCCGAGTGGCTCTCGCCAATCGTCAGCGTCGTCCCCGGACAGTTATGGGCTCTGGCCCTCGCCTCCAACCGCGGCTTCGACCCGGACCGGCCACGTGGATTGTCAAAGGTCACGCATACCCATTAAACGTCGGCAATGATTGGATTCTCCAACGCGCCCAATCCATCAACCTCCAGCCGCATAATGTCTCCGGGGTAGACGTGGCTGATGCCTTTTGGCGTGCCCGTGAGCAGAACGTCGCCTGGCTCAAGGGTCATGAACTCAGTGATGTATTCGATCAAGGCGGGGATGTCGCGCATCAGGAACGACGTGTTGCCTGATTGACGCAGCTCGCCGTTGACATAGGTGCGCAGGTTGAGGTCATGCGGATCGTCGATCTCGTCGATGACCAGATATGGTCCGATCGGACCGAACGTGTCGAACCCCTTGGCCTTCACCGGCGGGCGATACATGTTCGTCACGAAATCGCGCACCGTCACATCGTTGGCGATCGTGTATCCAAGCACCAGGTCCATGGCGTTCCCGGCCCGCACCTTGCGCCCTTCACGGCCAATAACGACGGCCAGCTCAACCTCGTAGTGCATGTACTCGATGTTCGGCGGCGCAACCACCGGAGCGCGATTGCCGATCAATGAGGTCAATGGCTTGAAGAACAGAGCCGGATCCTCTGGCTCGGCCAGCCCAAGCTCGTCGGCGTGGTCCGAGTAATTGAGCGCCAGCCCAACAACCTTCCTGGGTTCCACCGGCGGCAGCCAGAGAACAGTCGTCGGATCATGCTGTTTGCCCTGCTCGTCCAGCAGCAGCGTGTCCCCCTCAACCGACGTGCCCCGGTGAATCCGCCCGTTCGCGGCAAAACGCACTTTACGCATTCTGTCTCCTTAATCCGCCGTGGCCGTAGTCGGCAACAACTGATACGACTCCAGCACCAGGCGCAGCTTGCGGTCGTTGGCCTGAGACATCGGAGCCAGCGGCAGGCGCAGCTCCGGGTCGATCCTGCCCATCAGACCGAGTGCGGTCTTGGCCGGCACAGGGTTCGTCTCGAAAAACATTGCGTCGTTAATCGGCGTCAGCTTGTAGTGCAGCTCTTTGGCCTCGTCCCAGCGGCCCGCTTCGCACAGGTTGAACAACTCGGCCGTCTCCCTGGGCATCACGTTACCGGTTGCACTCACCATGCCGGTCCCGCCAAGGGCCAGGATCGGGAAGGTTAACAGTTCAATACCGCTGTAGATTCCGACCTCGCGGCCAAGATCACGCGTGCGATGGAACATGCGCGCCACATGCTCAAAATCCTTGTTCGACTCCTTGACGCCGAAAATGTTAGGGCAATCCTTGATAAGATCGACGGCTGTGTCCGGCTCCAGGTTCGCGCCGCCACGGCCAGGGATGTTGTAGAGCATGACCGGCAGTCTGGTTGAATTCGCGACCGATTTGAAGTGCTCGTAGAGTCCTCGTTGGCTAGGGCGCACGTAGTAAGGGACAATCACCACGGCGGCGTCCGCCCCGGCCTGCTCGGCATAGGCAGTCAGGGCAAGCGTGTCGCCGTGGTGCACCGAGCCTGTGCCGGCCATAACCGGGATGCGTCCCGCGCTCGTCTCGACCGCCAGTTTGATAATGTGTTTACGTTCGTCGAACGACAACGCCGCCGGTTCTCCGGTTGTCCCGGTAATGGTGATACCGTGCGAGCCGCTCTCGATATGCCACTCAACCAGACCGCGAAAGGCCTCGTCGTCGATCTGACCGTTGCGAAACGGAGTGATAAGGGGAACGAGTGATCCGCGAAACATGGAGTCCCTCCCGTGTGGTGTTGTCAGCCCGGCATTTTCTCCATTGTAGGGTAGCAGGCTGGATTTGTGCTCGATGAGCCGCACAATCCTGGTCGTGGCACCGTATCTACCCGCACCGCCCAACTTCGGCGGTGCGTTGCGCATCTATCACCTCATAAAGAATCTGAGCCAGGAGCATAGCGTCATCCTGCTGGCGCCTGGCAATGAAAGCGAACTTGCGTCGGCCTGGGACTTGCATGACATCTGCGATGTCGCGCTGGTTCCGGCTCGCACAACGGCGCGCCAGCCAGCCGGTCGCCACAAGCGGTGGGCCCAGATTACGTCAATGACCACTGGCCGGCCGTTCCTGGAGCTTTCCAGCTATAGCCCACAATTTCAGGCCGTTCTCAACCGGATCTTCATGACCCGCATAATCGACCTGGTGCAATTTGAGTTCCCTGAATCGGCGCTGTATACGTTGCCGCGCTCGATACCCACGGTCTTCGACGCGCACAACGTGGAGCACGATCTGTTGCGCAGGGTGGCCGCTTCCAGTGAATCGACGGCCAGGCGCGCCTTCAACCTGATGGAGTCTCGCAAGCTCAAGCGGATTGAGGTCAACGCGTGGAACCAGGCCACCGTCTGCGTCGCAACCTCTGAGCGTGACGCAGAGCTGATGCGCCAGCTCACGTCCACACGGGTGGAGGTTGTGCCAAACGGTGTGGATCTGGACGCCTTCGGAGAAGTGCGGAACACCGTGCCCAAACCTCATCACGTCGTCTTTTCCGGCGCGATGCGTCACCAGCCCAACGCGGACGGCGCCAGCTGGTATGTGCGTGAGGTTCACCCGCTTGTCCAGCGTCACATAGCGGATGCCAGCGTCGCAGTTGTCGGAGCAGACCCACCGGCGTCGATGCGGGCGTTATCTTCCACCTCGGTCGAAATCACCGGCCAGGTGGAGGATGTCCGTCCCTACCTCTCGAGGGCCAAGGTCGCAGTCGTGCCGCTCTGGTCGGGAGGTGGTACCCGTCTTAAGGTCCTTGAAGCCTTCGCCGCGGGCCGGTCGGTTGTCTCGACCACAATCGGGGCTGAAGGCATCGACGCCCGCGACGGCGAGCATCTCTTGCTCGCTGACAGTCCCGAAGCATTCGCAGAGGCCATTGTCCGCGTGTTGGTCGACGATGCCCTTGCGGCCGGCCTCGGATCTGCCGGCCGACAACTCGCCGAAGAGCGCTATGGGTGGGGAAACATTACGCGCCAGCTTGTAGCTACCCACGACCAGGCACTGATAAGCAAGCCTTAAACGCGCATAATTTGACCGATGCGACCTATCCTGTTACCCTCGAAGTAGAAGGGTATGAGACTTAACTCATGCTACCGGTGGCAGCCTTGGGGATGGCTGTGATCACCGGCACGGCTATGCGCGACTTCATCAATCACGCACGTGAACGTCTCATTCTGAGGGCTACCGGAACCGGCGCGGGTCAATTTCCCGTGACCGGTGTTTCGCTGGCGCGTATCCACGCGGGCCGCTTTCGTGCAGGGCTGACCGTTACAAAGAACTAAACTCATCTGAAAGGAGCAAGGCGAGCTAGCACAATCGCATGTTGTTTTTATGTGAAGGATAAGATCGTATGTCTCTTTTAAGACATTCCAGACTCCGCTTCCTCGCTATCTTCATGGTTCTGGCACTCGTGCTGGCAGCCTGCGGCAACGACGAGGACACCAACGGCGACAACGGGGCCGCGACTGACGGCGCAGCCACCTGGGACCAGCCAATTGTGTTCGGTGACTTTAACTGGGACAGCGCGCTGTTCCACAACCGCGTCGCCCAGTACATCGTTGAAAACGGCTACGGCTACGAAACCGATACCCTCGCGGCAACAACCGCGCCCATGCTCCAGGGCATGAAGGACGATCAGGTTCATGTTGTTACCGAGATGTGGATCGAAAATCTCCCGGATTCCTACCATGAGGACGTAGAAGCTGGCGAGTATGTCGACCTCGGGGCGAACTATAGCGAGTCCATCCAGGGATGGTTTGTCCCAACCTACGTCATCGAGGGCGACGAAGAGCGCGGCATCGAGCCAATGGCCCCCGATCTGCAATCCGTTGAGGATCTCCCTCAGTACGCCGAAGTGTTCAACGATCCCGAAGATCCCGGCAAGGGCCGAATCTACCATGGCGTTGGCGGCTGGGAAGCAACCGAGATCAGCCAGGCCAAGGTTGATGCCTACGGGCTAGCAGACACCTACAACGGTTTCTTGCCTGGTTCCGAGGCGGCCCTGTTCACCTCCCTGCAGAGCGCATACCAGCGCGGCGACGCCTGGATTGGCTACCTCTGGATGCCAAGCTGGGTCGCGGCGCAGCTTGACCTGACTATGGTCGAGGAGCCGGAATACACCGACGACTGCTGGGACCAGATCATGAGCGGCGAGGAAGCGTGTGCATTCCCGAACGTGCGGGTGAATGTCGTCGCCAACCCACGCTTTGCCGCGGCTGCGCCCGAAGTCATCGAATTCCTTGAAAACTACGAGAGCACCATGGACGAGACCAGCGAAGTGCTGCTCTACATGGTGGACACCGACTCCACCGCCGAGGAAGCCGCCATCTGGTGGCTCCAGGAAAACGAAGACACCTGGACCTCGTGGGTGCCTGAGGATGTCGCGGAAGGTGTGCGGGCCGCGCTCGACAGACCGTAACCAGTCATCGCGTTAGAAACAAACGAGCGCGTATCGCCAACCTCGGCTTTCTGGCCGGGGTTGGCTATTCTTACCGCTACATGTTCGATGACAACGACCGCCGGCGAGGCTGCCAACTGGGGCTCAACGAGTATGAGATGAATTTCTGGGCATGTGACTTTGCGTGTGACAACAGCCCGCGGCAACCAGCATCCTGTATCAACATCGCGCGACACAATCATGAACTTCAAGCCACCAGTGTTTGGACATGCCAGCACCGGTCACTAATTTGGGGCTTCATACAGAGAGGCAGCTATGGGTACCCGCAAAGCAATGAGATCGATGATCTTCGCCATGCTCGCAGCTATTTTGACCATGACGCTTGCCGCCTGTGGCGAGGCGGAGAGTGAAACGGACGTGGAAACCCGCGGCGACTGGGATCAACCGATTATCTTTGGCGACGGTGATTTTGATAGTGTACTGTTCCATAACCGGGTTGCCCAGTACATTATCGAACAGGGTTACGGCTATGAAACCGAGAGCGTTTTTGCCGGGACGATCGCCATTTTAGAAGGCATGACCAATGGCGAGATTCACGTCAGGATGGAAGTCTGGATTGACCAGGCCCCGGTGTTCCTGGATGCTGTCGAAGAGGGAACCGTCGTTGACCTCGGACCGAACTACGACGAGTCCATCCAGGGTTGGTTTGTGCCGACCTATGTCATCGAGGGTGACGCCGAACGCGGTATCGAGCCCATGGCGCCGGATCTGCGCCACGTCAACGACCTCCCGCGGTACAAGGAACTCTTCCAGGATCCCGAACAGCCAGACAAAGGCCGTTTCTACAACTGCATCCCGGGCTGGGAGTGTGAGCGGGTAAACAACGCCAAACTCCAGGCGTATGGGCTCGACGAGCACTTCACCTCCTTCATACCCGGTTCTGACGCTGCCCTGGCAACCTCGCTTGTCACGGCTAACGAACGCGGTGCTCCATGGCTGGGCTACTACTGGGCGCCGACATGGATCTTTGCCCAACTGGATCTCACCATGCTTGAAGAACCCGAGTACACCGACGAATGCTGGGCACAAATCTGGGACGGCGAGGTCGGCTGCGCCTATCCATCAGTACGCGTTCAGGTGGGCGCGAACGCTGATTTCGCTAACGCCGCTCCCGAGGTTACCGAGTTCCTGACCAACTACAGCAGCACGCTGGAGAGTACCAGTGAGGTGCTGCTCCACATGCTCGACACCGATACTGATCCAGACGAAGCCGCCATCTGGTGGCTCCAGGAGCATCCGGACGAGTGGGCCGCATGGGTGCCCGAGGACGTAGCCGAGCGCGTCCGTGATGGGCTGGCCCAGCAGTAACGCGCGCTCAGAACGTGAACAACATCATGTCCCACGTTTGACGGCAGTTATTGTCAGCTAACATCCATACCAATATCGATGCAAGGAGCACGGTGGGCCGTAGAGGGCGTAATCATAGCGCCCTCTTTTCTACTCAGGCCACGAGCAAATGTCACACGTCTTGCGGGGGTTAGCGGGCCGTGAGTGGATTCATGGCGGCGGACGCAGACGATTCAGGCTTGTGCGAGCGACATTGATAAATCGTCATATCTCGCGTTATCCACAACAAGCCACGTGCCCTCCGCTCTATGCAACAAGCCAACCTATGCGCTTCTCGGCATATGAGTACACAAAGGCGTATTTGTATACGCATGTAGCAAGCCTCGATGTGTACGGACACTTGAACTGCGGGGCGCAAAATGGTACTATAAAGCATGTTCATGGGCGTTATGCGGACGGCGGCTGGTGTCCAACTATTGGCGGATAACAAAAGCTTGTTTTTCCGTTATGGGGTATTGTCGCATTTTATATTGCGAATCGCTGCCTATGAATGGTAACCGCCACCTGATCCCCATGGCCTAGCAGCGGGTCGTCTCGTTATCCCAAATT
>JACCZH010000028.1 GCA_013696045.1 Chloroflexia bacterium | reverse complement strand
GCTGTACGTACGTCTAGTGCATTGCAGGTGGAACGCATGCGATCAGATACATCAATGCGATTCTCGTAGAAACAGGCTGAATCGAACACAAACCGAAAGGATCCCTGGAGATCATTGTCGTAGAGGTCCTAGTGCAAGGTTGGGTAGTCCCGCGGGCGCACCGGCTCTTCGCTGAGCTGGAAATCTTCCGGATCCCCATCGAAGTAGCTACCTGGTGGCGACAGCATCCCCAGCAGGTCTCTGGCCAGATCGGCAAGGGCAGGATCCTGAATTGACTCTGCAACATCACGCGCCCGGATAAGGTGCCTGCGCGCCTGGTCATCGCGATCCGCGTCGGCATAGATCGCTCCGAGGTTGTAATGGATTCTGGCCGTGGAACGCGCGTCTCCAGCGCGCTCGGTCGCGTCGATTGCCTCGCGATAATAGTCAATCGCCTCTTCCAGACGACCTGCGCTATCAAGCGAGGTGGCCAATCCCTGCATCGCCCGGCCAATCAGCGCATCATCATGCAGATGGCGAGCAACCGCTAACGTGCGCTCGTAGTACACAATCGCCTCGTCGTATTCAGCCTGCCGCTGATAGAGCCTGGCCGTCTGACCGAGCAATGAACACGTCCGGGATTGATCTCCCAGCTGTTCAGCTTGCTCGATGGCCGCCTCCAGATATCGGAACGCCTGGTCGATCTCGCCCGTCTCCACAGTCAAACGTGCCAGCAGTGGGAGATAGCGCAACGTTTCGTGTGGATCTCCCCCAGCGCGAGTCGAGGCGACTGCCGACGCAAACGACCCGGCGGCGTCCTTGAGCCGGCCATCCACGAGCGCGATCTGGCCGGAGAGAGCGAATACCTGAGCGCGCAGTGCGTGGTCACCAGAATCGCGGACCAAGGCCCCGGCTCGATTGGCGAGCTCTACCGCTTCCTGCGGCCCACCGAAACGCAGCATGGCCTCGCCAGCGGCAATCAGCCAGCGCGCCTCGGAGGCATAGTCTTCGGCAGCGCGGCTTCCGGTCACGGCGACATCCAGTGCCTCCAGAGCGTCGCGCTCGCGACCCTGAGCCGCCAGAACGCTCCCCAGCAGGCCGTGCACCTGAACGTTGAAATGGGGATCACCGGCCTGAACGGAGATATCTCGCGCCTGGCTCAACACCTGGTAAGCGTCATCCAGCCGGTTTGCGTCAAAATAGAGTGCGCCAAGCTGGCATAATGCCCGGCCAGACTCGACTTGGTTCCCGGTGCGGCCCTCCAACGAAACCAGATCTTCATAGTGCTCAACAGCGCTCTCGTCGTGACCGAGGCGCTGCTGGATGTTCGCCAGCAGATGAAGACTGCGCGTCTCCATCTGGAGATCGGATAACTCCCTGCCGTGTCCAACAGCCTTCTGGAGATAGGGAATCGCGTCCTCCACCCTTCCCAGATCGCACAACAAGGCGCCAACGCGATAGGAGACCTGGCCCTGCAGATGCGAGTCGGCTGTGCGGTCGGCCGCTTCCTCAGCCTGGCGCAGCAGCATGAGCGCGCCCTGCATCTCGCCACGTTCGCGGCTAATCGTCACCTGGGCGAGCAGTGATTCGACAACCTCGCCGTAGAGTCCCAACCGCCGGCCTGACTTTCCGGCCCGGTGATAAAGCTCATAGGCGTTCGCGGTGTCACCCTCCGTCAGTGCCAGGTTCGCCAGTCTGAGCGCGGTGTCCACCTCTTCACGAGTGTCTGCCTCGTCCCGGCCGGCTTCCAGCTGCGTCATCCAAAGGCGGCGGGCCTCCTCGCGGTCGCCACGCTCGTACGCCTGGCGCGCGAGCCGTCCGGAAACCCTGCGCTGGCCGGCAACATACGATGTTCGCTGTGCCGCCTGAACAGCTTCACGCAGATAATAATCACGCTCTTGAATCCGCCCGGTGGTTTCGAAAAGGTCAGCCACTCTCAGGCAAAGATCGACATAGACTTTTTCAAAACCCTTCGAGCGAGCCGCCGCGGCATTAAGCTGCGAGAGCATCAATCCAAACTCAAAGTTCGTTTTGGTCTCAAACTCGGCCTGGCGGTCAAGCTCAATCAGATCGCCATCCGCGAGCCCTGAGATAACCGGGTACGACTGAGCACTTGCCAGCGCACGGTCAAATGTCATCTTCCCGGTGGCAACGTCAATCGCGAGACGATACACCGGGTTCGCTTCTATGCCCTTGTACCGCCGCAGCCACCGGCTGAAATGATCCAGCATCCGCTGTCGATCTCCCTCACCCCAAGACGAACTGGCAACGCACCATCACCAGGGACGATCGTCGTACACAGCCCGTTTGATCGTATCCATTGTCACGTTACCACCGCTGACAACGATACCAACCCGTTTCCCTCGTACGTCTCCGGCCATCTGGATCGCGGCAGCCAGAGCCGCCGAGCCCGCGCCTTCAGCCACCAGGTGTGCCTTGTCCATCAACGTCAGCATCGCCTGGCGCATCTCTTCTTCACTTACCAGCAGCATGTCGTCGACGCGCTCCTGCATAATTTGAAGCGGGAGATCGAACGCTACCCGCGTCGCCAGCCCTTCAGCCCAGGTTGTGCCACCTTCCAGGGTAACAAGACGGCGCTCGCGATATGCCTGATAGGCGGCCGGCATCTGCTCAGCTTGAACACCGATGATGCGAGTTTCCGGCCGCATGGTCTTGAAGACGATCCCGGTGCCACAGACGCCCGAACCCGCTCCCACCGGCACAATCACCACATCCAGCTCCGGCTCTTCCTCGATCAGCTCCAGCGCATAGGTGGCGACGCCGGCGATCAACCAGGGCTCATTGGCTGAGTGAATGTACCGCATGCCCTCCCGATTGGCGTGCTCCTCGGCAGCGACACGGCATTCATCAAAATCTGCGCCCTGCTCGATGACCGTGGCGCCCATTCGCTTGGTTGCCGCGACTTTATCCGGGTTGTTCACCTCCGGCATGTATATGACAGCTTGCACGCCAAACAGTCCCGCGGCGTATGCGATCGATTGAGCATGGTTCCCTGTTGACGCTGTCGCCACGCCGCGCGCTCGGGTTTCCGCGTCAAGATTGTGCATGAAATTTATGCCACCACGCACCTTGAACGCGCCTGTTGGCTGGAGATTCTCGCACTTGAGCGCGACGTCACATCCCAGCATGTCAGCCAGGGCCGCTGGCCGCAGTACCGGGGTAGGCGACAAATAACGGCTAACCACTTTGCGTGCCGCCAGGACATCTGGCAGCGTCGGCGGCGTCAGAGCGCTCGTATGTGTCATCGGCAAACCTCTCTTCGTCGCGATCGACTGGGCTGACCCACAGTCCACGCGCTCAACCCCTGCAACTTTGCCACAGCCGGTCGCCTTGTCACCGGCCGCCAAAGTGGATACCATCCGGGATGCAAAGTGAACCCCTCGGAAGTGTGCATCTAGGAGGATAGCAGTAATGACGGTAGCATCAACAGTGTTCAGCGAACTGCTCCACGATGCACAACAAACGAACAACTCTCTGCTCTGTGTTGGGCTCGATCCTGATATCAATCGGTTTCCAGAAGGCGTGGCAAAGGAGCCGGAAGCGGTTCTGACATTCAATCGCGCCATCATCGAGGCAACCAGCGACCTGGCGAGCTGTTACAAGCCAAACCTTGGCTTCTATCTCCGCTACGGCAAGGCGGGCATTGAGGCGCTGGCCGATCTGCGACAGGCTATACCGGCCCATATCCCTGTCCTTCTGGACGCCAAGATAGGCGACATCGACACCACCACAGCAGCCTATGCAAACGCCTATTTTGACGAATGGAGATTCGATGCTGTGACCGCCCATCCGTTTATGGGGCAGGACTCGTTACAACCCCTGCTTGATTACCCAGACCGCTGCGTCTTCATCCTCGCCAAGACATCTAACCCGGGCTCGGGATTTCTCCAGGACCGCGTCCTGGACGGTAGTGACCAGCGCGTTTCAATATCAGTGGCCAGGAACGCCGTCAAGTGGAACGTGGCCGGCAACGTCGGCCTGGTCGTTGGCGCAACCTATCCGCGTGACCTGGCGGAGGTCCGCACCGTGGCGCGCGATCTGCCTATCCTGGTCCCCGGCATCGGTCCGCAATCTGGCGAACTGGAAGCGTCGGTACGAGCCGGCATCGACGGCAAAGGGACAGGACTGCTGCTGAACGCCAGCCGCGCTATCTGCTACGCCTCAAGCGGACCTAATTTTCAGGACGCGGCGCGGTCGGCGGCGATGTCGCTGCGCGACCGCATCAATGCCGCCAGAGGATCAGATTAGCCCTCGAACGCCTTGAACGTCTGCGGTGAAAGCTCGTCCGCTCCCCGCCCGGCCCAGTCGCCCGGACCCATCTCTGCCCACATCCGCTCTCCGGCAAATTGCAGGGCTTTGGCGGCTGCACGTTCGTCAACGTTCAAGACCGTGTTTTCGCGCACGACCCACTCGCCATCAATCATCACCTCACGCAGGTCTTCAGCCTCCGCGTTGTAGACGATATTCTTGATCGCGTCGCGATAGGGAACCATAAACGTTGAGCCTGCGTCCCAGAACAGCATGTCCGCCTTTGCGCCCGGAGCAATCCTCCCCAGGTCCTCGCGATGCAGCATCTTCGCGCCGTTAATCGTGGCGGCATTGAACACATCAGCGGCGGTTGACCGTTGGCTGTCACGGCACATGATCTTTCCAACGACCGCCGTCCAGCGCAGACCCTCAATCATCGACTGCGGGCTCGTGTCGGTTCCCAGCGTCATATTGACGCCCCGGTCGATGTAATCCGGAAACGACTCCATCGCGATGCCACGCCGGGCGAACACCCAGACGCAATGTGCGACCGACGACCCATGACGCGCCAGGATCGCGAGATCATCGCCTCCATACTGCGCCCACGAGCTGCCGGAAATGATGATGACGTGTCCGAGGATGTTCCAATCGGAAAGAAAGTCAATTGACTCCAGCCATTCAACCGGCGTCATGCCATGGCGTTTGGTCATCTCGTCAAATTCGAAGACTGACTGGCTGGTGTGCAACGCAAGCGGAACCTGCATCTCGTCCGACGCCATACGGCTCATTCTGAGCAACTCCTCGGTACAGGTGTCGATCTGCGCCGGACTCAGAAACCCCTTGATCCGGCCATTCGCGCGGCCATCAACGCGCTCGATGAACTCGACCGCCGCATTGAATCCTTCGACGCCTGCTTGCTCGTCCCAATCGTATTCCACGGACTTGCCATCGCGAGTGAGCCAGCGTCCGGACCGGTATCCATTGGCGATGTAGGCGCGCAGCCCGGCTTTTTCCGCGGCATCGGCGGTGTAGTCACCAATTCCGCCAATCTCCATCACGGTCGTCGTGCCGGTCCGTAAGAGCTCGGCCATCGAATAATCGACGCACGCTTCCAGACCCTCGCGGTCCATGGCCATGCTCCGAGCGGGCAGCATCTCCACCAGTCCGCTCATGGAGAATTGCCTGCGGCCACGGTCTTCGATGAATGACTTATCCAACGGAGAGCCTGCGAGATGCGAGTGCGTGTTGATGAACCCTGGAGTTATCACGCGATCCTTGGCGTCAACAGTGAGGTCAACCTGACCCGCGAAGTCTTTGCCAACATGGATAACCTGATTGCCTTCAACCACAACGCAGCCGTTTCCCAGGATGCGATGCTCGCCGTCCTGAAACCCGACAATCGTCCCAGCCTCAATCTTTGTTCGATCCGCCAACGTTCGCTCTCCCCTCACGCAACAATCATTCCGGCGCCGGTCGCAATGATTTTCGACCGGCACCGTACGGTAGCGGAGGGCTAATGCGAGCGCAACTCTCTCGGAGACACCTTTACGTCGACAACGAGTCCTTTACGTCAGCGTCGGTTGCCTCATTGTGTGAATGCGGAACCGGATCGTAGCCTCCCCGATGAAACGGATTGCAGCGCAGGATCCGGCGCAGCGCCATATAGCCACCCTTTAGCGGACCAAAAATGGCTATGGCTTCGTAGCCATATTGAGAACAGGAAGGCACGAACCTACATGATGGCGGCAGGAACGGCGAAATCACGTTCTGGTATCCACGGATGATCCAAAGC
>JACCZH010000297.1 GCA_013696045.1 Chloroflexia bacterium | reverse complement strand
TGGAGTACGATGATCCGGGCCGCGCAATTGTGTAGCCTACACTAATGCTAACCGTGGCAAGCGATGAGTGGTCGTGAGAATACATGGGACGATTTGCAGAGACTGATGTGTCGGTGGAAGAGATTCGTGACGGCTATGTCTATGGCAGGCTCTCCGAACGCGAGCTCGATCCTGATCCGTTCAAACAGTTCGAACACTGGTTTCAGGAAGCGCTCGACGCCAAGGCTCATTTGCCAGACGCCATGACGCTGGCCACGGTTGGAGCAGAAGGGCGGCCCTCGGCTCGAATTGTGGGTTTGCGTGGGTTTGACCGGCGTGGCTTTGCCTTCTATACGAACTATCAAAGTCAAAAAGCGCGCGAAATATCCGAAAACCCCCATGTCGCCGCGGTGTTCCACTGGGAGGAGCAGGGCCGACAGGTGCGGATTACCGGCCGGGCGTCGAAAATGACCCCGCAAGAGTCTGCTGATTACTTTCATACCCGCGACCGCGAGAGCCAGCTAGCCGCCTGGGCATCCGATCAGAGCCGGGTTATCGAAAACAGGGCGGTGCTGGAGGGAAAGCTTCGCGAATATACAGATCGCTTTGGGGACGAGCCGATCCCGCTGCCGGCGGACTGGGGCGGGTTTCGCATCGTGCCCGATTGCGTTGAGTTCTGGCAGGGTCGCGAGTTTCGTCTGCATGACCGATTTCGATACACGTTGCAACGAAGTGGCAGTTGGACAGTCGAACGCTTGTCGCCGTAGGATCACAAACCCCACAGAAAATAGATGTACAGCGGCGTGGCGATAAGCAGTAGAAGGTTGAGTCCTCCGCCGACCTTGAAAAAGTCGGTGAATTTGTAGCCGCCGATGCCGTAGACCATCGCATTGGTTTGATAGCCGATTGGCGTCGCGAAGCTCGCTGACGCCGCGAACATGATAGCCAGAACAATCGCCGTCGGATCGACCCCGAGCGTGATCGCGGCTGGAACACCGACCGGCACCATCAGAACAACCGCTGCGTTGTTCGAGATGAGCTCTGTCATCAGCATTGTCAGACCGTAGAAGATGAACAGAATGGCGATTGGAGGGACGTAGGTTGCTGAGTCCGAGGCCAGGTTGGCGAGTAACAGCGCGGCGCCGGTCCGTTCCAGCATGACACCAACCGGGATCATACCTGCCAGCAGGAAGATGACGTCCCAGCGGATGGATTCGTGCAGCTCGTCAACGCGCAGACAACCAGTGACCACCATTAACACGCACCCCGCTATGGCCGTGACCAGTATTGGTTGCCCAAAGGCGGCTAATCCGACAACACCGGCAATGATTGCGAGCGCAATTGGGATCTTGCGCGTTCGAAACGGTTCAGGTTCGGTGTCCCGGGCCTGGATGACACTGTGCTCTATGGGAACAGGCGCAAATGTGACCGGTTCTCTGCGCAAAAGCAGCGCCTCTCCGCCCCCCGGTTGGTAGCCTATCTGCTCTTCACTGCGCTGAAGCTCCAGCCTGCGGATGTCCAACGCTCTCATAAAGCCGCTATCGACGAGACGCTTGCCAGCCAGCGGGCTGCTCGAAAGGGGCGAGAGCTTCACTCGATGATAGACCTTCTGGACTGGTGGGACAGCGGTCGCGGACGGGTTACGGTCTGGAAGGAGCCTGTGGCCAATGGTGATCATGTAGATCGAACCGGTCAGCAACACGAGAAGCCCGATGTGCGCGAATTCAAACATGTGAAATTGATTGTACCCGCTCTGTGCCATCATCTGGCTGGCAAGAATGTTTGTTGACGTTCCGATCAGCGTTACAACGCCGGCAAGTTGGGCCGTGTATGAAAGCGGAATGAGCAGCTTGGATGGCGAACGTCCGGTCTCCTGCGAGAGTTTCATGATCGAGGGGATAAGAATGGCAACTGCCGCAGTGTTGTTTATGAATGCTGAAACCGGGGCTACTATAGATTGGACGGTGAGTTGCTGACGCAGGGGTCCGTGGCCGGCGATGGTAATCATGCGTTGCGAGAGCAGATCCACAGCGCCGGTGCGCCGGATGCCACCGCTCAGGATAAACATGGCCAGCACGGTGATTGTTGCCGGGTTGCTGAACCCCGAGATGGCTTCTTCGGGGGTGACGCCAAGTACCGGTCCGAGAACCAGGATGGTGGCCATGACGGAAAAGGCTGTGAAATCAACCGGAAACCGGTCGATCACAAACAATACGAACGCGCCGGCCAGGATGGCGAATGCGATTGCAATATCCAGAGTCATCGATGTGGGTTGCGCCTCTCACGTGACTGGGGCGAGCCAGGCGATGCTTGTGCCTCCCTGTTCTACATGGCGAAGCTGGACGCCACCGAGCGCAAACCGACAGCGATTCTGACAGCTCGTGAATATGATGGGAAGCTGGCGGATTGTTTTGTGTTGCTTGTTGGAATGTCCCTGGGACAGTCTGCTGGGGCGCGCTAAATTCCCCAGAGCAGATAGATATACAGTGGTGTCGTGAGCGCCAGCAGGATGTTCAAGCCGCCGCCCACTTTAAAGAAGTCGGTGAACTTGTACCCGCCGATTCCGTACACCATGGCGTTTGTCTGATAGCCCACCGGGGTAGCGAAGCTACAAGAGGAGGCGAACATGATGGCCAGGACAATAGCCGTTGGATCGACGCCTAGCGTCACCGCCGCTGGTATGCCGACAGGCACCAAAAGTACGACTGTTGCATTATTCGAAATAAGATCGGTCAAGATCATGGTCACAATATAAAAAACGTAGAGCACCCCAATAGCTGGCACATAGTCGGCAGATCTCACTGCCAGATTAGCCAGTAATTCCGCCGCGCCGGTGCGCTCCAGCATGATGCCAAGCGGGATTGTGCCTGCCAGCAGCAAGATGACGTCCCAGCGGATTGAGTCATGCAGCTCGTCCACTCGCAAACAACCGGTCAACACCATCAGGACGCAGCCGACGATGGCTGTTACCAGTATCGGTTGACCCAACGCCGCGAATCCGACAACGCCGGCGATGATTGCGAGAGCAATTGGAATCTTGCGTGTTCTGAACGACTCGAGATTACTCTGCTCTGTGACGATGAATCCGCGCTCGCGACGGACCTGGTCAAAGGCCGCCTGCTCACCCTGAAGCAAGAGAGTGTCACCAAAGCCAAGCCGCACTCTGCCGAGCCGCTCGCGAATCAGGGAGCCATGTTTGCGCACCGCGATCACCGTGACACCGAAGCGGTTGCGGAAGTTTGTCGACGCCAGTGTCCCGCCGATCAGGTCGGAATTGGGGCCAACCACGACTTCGAGAAAGCGCATCTGGTCTTGGTCGCGCGCCGGAAGATCACCTTCGAGGCGCGATTGTGCCTCAATCGTGAGACCTTCGACTTCGGCAAGCCGCAACAAATTCTCGGAGTTGGCCCAGATGACGAGAATATCGCCGCTACGCAACGTGCGCGTCCCTAATCGATAGCGCAGCCGCACGTCCTCCCGCAAGATCTCAAGGACCTGCACGTCATAGTTGTCGCTCAGGCCACTCTCGGCGAGTGTCTGTCCGGCGAGGGGCGAGTTCTCCTGGATGAGGATCTCGGTAAGGTATTCACTTACTCCGTAGGATATGCCGGCAACCTGCCCCATCTTATGATCTGGCAACAACCTCCGGCCGACCAGAATCAAGTAGAGCGCTCCGGTCAGCAGAGTGGCAATGCCGATGTGGCTAAACTCGAACATCCCGAAGCCGTCGAAGCCATTCTGGGAAAGCAGCTGGCTCGCCAAGATGTTCGTTGACGTGCCGATAAGCGTTACGACACCGCCAAGCTGTGACATGTACGAGAGGGGAATCAACAGCTTTGAGGGCGACCGGCCGGAATCGTGCGCCATTTTTATCACCGATGGGATAAGAATCGCGACGGCGGCAGTGTTGTTGATGAACGCGGAGACGGGCGCCACAACTGCCTGGACCGTGAGCTGCTGGCGTAAAGGCTCATCGCCCGCGAAACGAATCATGCGCCGTGAGATCACGTTCACGACCCCGGTGCGCTGGACACCGCCGCTCAAGATCAGGACGGCCAGGACAGTAATGGTGGCTGGATTGCTAAATCCGGAGATGGCTTCTTCGGGCGTGACATTGAGAACCGGTCCCAACAGCAGGATAGCTGCCATGATGGTGAACGCAGTGAATTCAATCGGGAACTTGTCAGCGACGAACATGGCGAATGCGGCGGCGAGTATCCCGAACGCGAGGGCTATTTCAAGCGTCATGTGCCGGTGTCGTGCCTCTCAATGCGCAATCATTCGCCAGGGAGGTGAGCGTGCCTTCGCTTGTCAATTTCCAGATTGAGGGCACGGCACCCTCTCAATCGGAGTTTACACAGTAAACCTGAGCGTGTTGTCCTCGCGACGCAACCGGGTTCCCATGGCGGCGGAGAGCAGCTCCAGACGGGTAAGAATCTCGTCCGTTTCGGCGCCGCGCGCCAGCTTGGGCCGGCCGCGGAGGTGATGGGCGTCTCCAAGCCCCAGCGATACCGGCAGGATCTCGATTTCGGCGAGCTGGCCGCCGGAATAGTGGCAGATCGGGACGACCGTTTGCCAATAGCGCTTATCAGAAGGAAAGCCGCGCCTGTCGTTCTGGCTCCGGATGCGGAAGAGCTCGCCAGGTGTCGCGCCAGGGTCGATGCGGGTGGTCTCGTAATAGTCCGAGGGTAGCTGGTGCGTGAGCTCGTTCTGGCCAACGAAGTTACCCAGGCTATAAAAGATCGGCTTACCCTTGTATACCTCGATGCCGCGCAACATGTGCGGCCCATGCCCGACAACCATGTCCGCGCCCTCATCGATCATCCGGTGCGCGAACGCGACGATGAACTCGGCCGGGTCTTCTCGGGTTGCGCCTTGCTCGTGGGCGTGCAAGCTCACCATTGTCAGATCGGCCCGCATGCGTGCTTCTCGAACCCAGGTGGCGATGGCGTCGATGTCTTTCGTGTTCGGAGTTGTCTCCGTTGCCGGCTTGTCTCCGGCGAGGAAGCTAGTGTCCAGAAATGGGAAGACAGCAGGGTTGTCCGGCGGAAAACGGGAGCCCATGCTGATAGCCTCAAGCCGGCGTTGCTCCAGACCAAGACCAACGGCAACGGTGCGCAACCAGTCGATCTGCTCCTGCGGTATTCGGTAGGTTGTGTTGAAACGCAGCGGATTCAGTCCGGGGCGGCCTGGTAAATCGGGACGCTGCTCGCTGGCCTGGTGGCCCTTTGCGAAGGTCGAGGCGCAGGCGATCAACGCGACCGAGCCGGCGCTGGTGTCGAGATAGGCTGGCATGCGTGCCTCGGCCAGGTTGCGGCCGATGCCGGCAAAAGCGATCCCACGTGACCGTAGCGTCTCGATAGTGGTGAGCAAGCCTTCGATTGAGTAGTTCAGGCTGTGGTTATTGGCCGTGGCCATCAGATTGATGCCGGCCGCCGTCATCTCGTCGACGACCCAGCTATGAGCGCCGAGATGTGCTCCGCCGCTTTCCTCGACTGGATATCCTTTGAAATCGTTGGGGACAACCTCCAGGTTGCCGAAGGCCACATCGGAGTCCCGCAGCCTGGTCATGAGATCGCGCGTCGGCTGGTCCTCATACACCGCAATCCGGCGCGTGATCAGGCTGTCACCGGTCAGCGCTACCCGCATTGTCGATTGTTCGTTCACGGTATATTCCCCTAGCCCTGGAAGCGACGATCGCACACGCCGGACATTGTCGCCGACATTGCGGGGTTTGCCAAGAGATTCAGGAGTTGCTGGCACGCCGGGCGCGGCCGACGGCGGTCCAACGCTCGAGGAAACGCATGATCTGGTCAACCAGGATGGCGAGCGCGGTAACGGCGATTGTGCCGGCCAGGATCATAGAGGGGTTGTTGCGTGAGATGCCTTGAAAGAGGAGTGAACCCAGGCCGCCGGCGTTGATCCAGGCGGTGATTGTTGCCAGGCTGATAGTCGTCACGAGCGCGATCCGGATCCCTGCAAGGATCACAGGGAAGGCAAGCGGCATCTGCACCCTAGCGAACACCTGCCAGCGGGTCATCCCAACCCCGCGCGCAACCTCCAGCACGGATGCGTCCACCCCACGCAGCCCGGCAGCGATGTTACGGACAAGAAATACCTGTGAGTAAACCGCTAGCGTGATGACGGCCGTTGTGTTGCCAATGCCGGTCCAGGGAATGAGAATCGCCAGGAGTGCCAGACTCGGGACGGCATACACCGCGCCCAGGCCACCGAGAATCGGAACCTCCGACGTTCGAAAACGTGCCACAAACATTCCGACCGGCATGGCGACCAGCAGGGCAAAAAAGAGTGCGATCAGTACAAGCTGGATGTGCTCGAGCGAGAGATCCCAAACTTGCTGGCTGTTGTTAAAGAGGTAATCGAGGCTCATTTTCGAACTGCTTCATGTGTTTCGCCTGTCCCGTGCTCCATGGCGCTGAGGCGGTGAATGGATGCCAGATCAATCCAGCCCGCCGCTTGATTATGGGCGTCGACTACCGGGAGGCGCTGCGCATCACTCTCCAGAAGCAGGCTC
>JACCZH010000294.1 GCA_013696045.1 Chloroflexia bacterium | reverse complement strand
TGGTAATGGCAACAACCTCGGCCTGGTACTTCTCACGCGACAGCACGATGCAAAGGGTCGAGTCCAACCCGCCCGAAAACGCCATGGCGATTTTCTTGACGGACGGCACTTCAGTCTGCTCGACCTTTTTGAGAGCTGCCTCTATGAGGCTGGTGTCAGTATGTGCAATAGCAGTCATGGTATGTTCAATCCCTATTCCCTGTTACAACCCAGTCGGAGAAAAACCCGAAAGATCGGGCGAGGCCAGCCTGACTCAGCGAAAGCGGGTGTCAAGAAGACACGCCGAACATCGCCGTCAGGCGCGGATCCTGGGCGTGGGAGCGGGTATTGAGAATGACGTGACCATGCGTTTATAGAAGAAACCAGATACTAGCTGCGAACTCACGAGAAGCCTCCAGGGCAAGAAAAACAAGCAACAACCGGCTGCGGGTCGGCTAATCACAGGGATTAGCCGCGCCTAGGGTTCCTTGTCCTCATCCTGAAGTTCGCGCTCAACATGACATCCTTCACAGTTGAATCCAGTGACGAGACTGTACACCCCTGTGACGAATCCGTCAACACAACATCAAGGATGGACGGCGAGATCGCCATTTCGTACAATTTCGTACACATTTGTACAAGCGAAGGAGTCCAGTATGGATAACCAGGAGCCAGTTACCGAAATAATAAAAGCATCTGAAGCCCGGAGGCAGTGGAGCGCGCTGCTCAACGAGGTCTTCCGGCAGGACAAGCGAGTGGTTGTCGAGAAGAGCGGCGTCCCGGTGGCAGCCATTATCTCTGCCAAGGACCTGCGCCGGTTGGAACGGTACGATCGAGATTGGGACGAAAGCTTCAAGATTCTCGAACGAGCAGGTGAGGCTTTTGCCGATGTGCCACTTGAAGAACTTGAGGCTGAAGTCACTCGTGCCTTGCGTGAAGTGCGGGAAGAACAGCGGATTGCTGATTGCCAGCGACAAGAGTTTGCCGAAGTCCTCGGAAGGATGCGTGAAGCATTCAAGGACATTCCGCCCGAGGAAATCGAGCGTGAAGTAATCAGTGCAA
This sequence comes from Chloroflexia bacterium, assembly GCA_013696045.1. GTDB lineage: Bacteria > Chloroflexota > Chloroflexia > Thermomicrobiales > CFX8 > JACCZH01. The sequence goes on along the minus strand of JACCZH010000294.1, from coordinate 3,957 downwards.
TCGCGGAAGTCCGCGCGGAGTACGATCACGCTGGCAATAAGCAATCTGCTTCATGATTATCGTAACACTTGACACGAACGTCCTCGTGTCCGGCATCGTCGGCTATTCACAAGAAGCAAGCACACCTGGATCTATTCTGCGTCGATTTCGAGCCCATACGTTTCATCTCATCATCTCCAAGAACATCCAAGACGAACTCGACAAGACGCTTGGAAAGCCATATTTCAATCAGCGGCTAGGAGACTACCGAACCTCGGAAATATACGGATTCGTGAGCCAAAGAGCTAAGCAGATTTCTATCACTTTCCCTGTTCACGGAATCGCTACCCACGCGCAAGATGACCTCGTACTGGCCACTGCCGTCAGCGGCAACGCCGACTATCTCGTCACCGGGGACAAAGGATTGCTCAACGTTGGCAGCTAACGTGGAGTCATGATCGTGACGCCACGGTCTTTTCTGGACATCCTCGACAACGCCATTAATCTGCCTTAAGTTTCCGCTTCACCGCATCAACCAGAACTGCATTCTCCGCCATCGTCAGGTAGTCACCATCGGACACCGGTTCAATGACCTCCACACCCCAGATACGCAGGGTCTCAACGGATTCCTTCGTCCGTGGATGCTTCCAGAGCGGGAGATTGACCGAGACGGCGACAACGACTGGCGTGTCACGGCCGATGGCTTCAGCGGCAATAGAGAGGGCGAGATTGTCGGCAATACCCTGGGCTAGCTTGTTCAGACTGTTGAAAGTGCAGGGCGCGACAAGCACGACTCCGTCCGCTGGACGAGGAAGGATGGACTCGTCGAAGTAACTCTCAATAATCTGATGACCCGGCGTCATGGCAAGCTCGCGTGGGCTAACCACTTGCCGGGCGTTTGGAGTAAGCACAGTCACAAGGTTGGGCACAATCCCGGCTAACCCTTCAATCAGTTCCGGTACCCGCCGGGCGGTCGCCGCGCCAGTGACGAGCAGGTAGATGGCATCAAGACGGGTCATGGAGCCTGCATTAACGTGGGGACCTTGCCTGTTCGCGCGAGCCGGCCGAGAGGCCGAAAAGCGGACCAGCGATCGCGCCAATCATCGTGCCGACAGCCGCGCCAGCCAGCAGCATCTCCGTCTCGGTAGCATTGCCCGGTGAAACGATCAAGCCAAGCGCCGAGCCGGCGATCATACCCGTTACCAGTCCTCCGACCATGCCGATGACCATGCCGCGGTTCTGCGCCTGGGATTCCCAGCCATCAGTTCCAGCGGCGTCGGCCATGCTTTCATCCGGCACGGCGTAAATGCTGCCGAGCACAGCACCGAAAACCAGATGCAAAATCAGATTACCGATGGCCGGCAGCGGCCCAGCCCCAAGAGCAGCGCCGAAGAAGCCCGCGCCGACAATCGGGAAGACGACAACCAGTGACAGCAGCCAGGGAACGATCGAGAACAGCATCCCCTTCCGCCAGCCGGGACCACTCAAGCGTGGCTCAGCGACGTACCCATAGACTCCCGCCCAGACAAGGCCGGCCAGGAGATTGACACTATATGCGCCGATTGGAATGTTATAGGCGCTATCGGTGAGCGAATTGTTCGTGAGCCCCCAGAACCAGCGGCTGACGGTGGTTCCATCTTGAGCGCCAAACGCGCCCGAGAAGAGGAAACCGGCGATGAATACCACGGTCATCACCACGGTGGCGGGGAAGCCGGCGATGATGCTGTTACTGAGCCAGTTTGTGCGGTTGGCCGGGCTACCTTGCCAGCGCGCGGCTGGGCCAGCGTCCGATCGGGAAGCGCGCGGTTGCTGGGTGGCTTCCGGCATGGCCGCAATTTCGCGCTGAATGAGCAGGCCGACGATAACCGCGCTCACCGCGATAGCGCCGTTCGCATAGCGTCCGCTGGCAAAGTGGTAGGTCGCGGCTACGAGCCCGACTCCCATAAGAACATAGAAGGCAATAGTCCAACGGTCTAGCTGTCGCGTCATGGTTGGCCTCCTCTGGGGGTAAATCGACCGATTTGGGGTAGTTACTCGCTATACGTCACAGCATTAAGGGAGGATTCTGAACGGGTTCGTGAGGTGGGCTCGGCGGGCGCCAAGCGGCTACATACACGCGATTGGTTCGGAACGGCATCTACCCCGATTGTAGACGAATATTCGATATCAGGTCGCAAGTAGGTGGGCCTACAATGGATTCTCAGGCAGCGGCAGTGATTGGTCCCTCCTGGATCAACTATATGAGGGGCCAGGACAGAGAGCGACGTTTTCACGGCCATCCTGAGCGCAGCCGACGGAATGACTGGCAGGGTCTCAGTCCTCCGACGACCACCAGCGGCGGGAGGTGTTGAGGTTTTCGCAGCCGGTGGCGGTTATCAGGATATTGTCTTCCAGCCGCAAACCACCGGCAGGATGGCGGTAGATGCCGGGTTCGGGGGTGAGGAACATGCCGGGGCGCAGGATGGTCTTGTCGCCGGTGAAGAGCACCGGCGGCTCGTCGCTGGCGATACCGAGACCGTGACCGCAGTAGGTGCTTGGGCCGCCGAAATGCATCGACTGATAGCCATCCAGACCTTCCGCATGGGCAATCTCGTCGCAGATATCCTGCAGCTCCTCGGCACGAACTCCTGGCGCGGCTATAGAGATAATGCTGTCCAGCATCTTCTCCACTGTCTCAAAGAGATGGCGTTGGACATCGGTTGGCGTACCCGCAACCGCTGAGCGGCAGATGTCGAAGCCGTACCCGCTGTAGCTACCACGAATCTCCATCTGAGCCATGTCGCCGGCTTCGATCACCCTCTCGGTCGCGAAGGGGCGGATGAGCGGTTCGCCAGAGCGGTACTGCCCACTCTGACAAGTCAGTGAGATATCAGTCGCGCCCAGCGAGCGCAGAGTTTCGGCAATCTCGTCAACGACCTGATTTTCAGTGCGGCCTGCCCGAAACGCTTTCATCGCCGTTTCGGCCCCGGCGTCGGCGATCTTGGCGCCCTGACGCAGGATCCGCTGCTCAGTGGAATCTTTGATTGCGCGCATAGACCAGAGGATGTCGTCCGCGAAGAAGAAGTTGCAGCCCGGCAGCGCAGACACAATATCGCGATAGAGCAGCACCGAGAGGATCTCCTCACCGACGATGCCCCAGCGATGACTGGCGGCCAGCCCGTAATCAGTAACCACTTTGGCCAGACCACGTGGCATGTTGGTGTCGACCATCACGCGGTCTATCGTGACATCAGGCTCATAGTAGGGCGAGGTCACCAGCAGCGTCTCGATGTCGTCAACCGGAATCACAATCGCGCAGTGGCCGCGGCCACGCTGCTCGTACATGGATGGGTGGGACCCAGCGATGGGCTGGTGGTTGGCCAGGTAGAGACCGTTGCCGATCCGGCCGGGATCGCGCGAGAACACGATCAACCCGGCAAACCCGCGTGCGCTGGCCTCGATCCGGCAGCGCTGGCGCCGCTCGATGTAGTTCTCCAGCGGCACCGGCAGGTTCTCCCACTTGTTTTCAGCCATGCTTGTTCCCTCCACCACATCATCCTGAGCCTATCGAAGGATGACCAATACAAAACGATTGCCGTCCGCCATCTTAGAGTAACAGCCGCTCCATACTCACCCTGATGCGCTATTGTTGTCTTCTCAACGCTGCCCGACCGGCAACTGCCCGCACGTTACGACGTGAAAGGAAAAATCATGGCCCTCCAGACGATTGGACTGCTCAGCCCCGGAGACATGGGACACTCCGTCGGCAAGGTGCTACGCGACAACGGCTTGCGTGTCATCACCTGCCTGAACGGGCGTAGCGATCGCTCCCGTGAGCTGGCCGCCAAAGCAGGTATCGAGGACGTCCCGACGCTGGAAGATCTGGTAAGCCAGGCGGACATCTTTCTGTCGATCCTCGTGCCGGCCAGGGCCGTCGACGTTGCCCGGCAAATTGCAAGCGCGATGGAATCGACCGGTTCCGACCTGCTCTATATCGAC
>JACCZH010000293.1 GCA_013696045.1 Chloroflexia bacterium | reverse complement strand
GCCCTGGCGCAGGCAGGGGCCGTCTCGCTTGGCGCAATCGTCGTGGCGACAGCCACGACGGCAGCGATGGACGTTACCGGCATTCTCGCGGCAGCAACCGTTGCCGGGTTGGGCCTGTTTATTCTGCCAGCGCGCAGGCGTTCAGCCAGGGCGGATCTACGTCGAAAATCTGCCGAACTGGAGCGTCAGCTTACCGATGTGCTGCGCGACGGTTTTGAAACCGAACTCGCCCGCTCCGTGCGCCGCATCCGCGACGCGATCTCGCCCTATACGCGCTTTGTGACGAGCGAGCGCACCCGGCTTGAAGGTGTGAGGGAGACCATCGGACAGGCAAACACTGCCAACCGTGATCTACGGGCCGAAGTTAATCGTTAGCCCGCACGAGCTCTTCGTTCCGGAGCAGGATCTCGTCCCAATCAGGACGCAGCGGAACGACTCCAAACTCCTCAATGAGCAGCCGAATGACGTGCTCAAACAGGACCGGTCCGGTCGGGATGTGCATGTCGGAGAACGAGATCGACGTTGGCTTTCGGGATGGATTGGCAGGATCGTCAATCTCAAACGGTCGCACCCGGCTCGTGAGGTCCAGGTGGGGATGGGTTACGGGACTAACCCCGCTTGGATGCCAGTGGTACGAAAGAAGCTCTCGCTCTTGCAGATCCAGAATCTGATAGTCGTATGAGGGCGTCACCGTTTGATAGCGATCTCGCCCGGATTCGTTAGCAATGACGATGTAATCATGTCTTACTCTGAATAGCAGGTCGGGCTTGCCGCGCTCAACGCGGATCATGGCCAGATTCCTGAATGACGCGGATGTGGTGAAGCTTATGGAGTGTTACTCGTCCTGAGTTCGGTAGCCGCTTGCTCTCAACGGTCGTTGAGTCACACAGGACACAGTTAGCTGGAGCCGTCGAAGCAATGCCTCGACGGCTACCCTAGCGCTTCTGCCGCGCAAAGGGGATTAAATGAATGACCGACATGAGACGAGAGTGTTCTTCGCCATGTCCACCCGCTAGCTCATAAAACTCCCCGGCATCAAAGCGACGCAGGAACTCCTCGCCGCTCATGTTCATGAGGTACCGCGCTTCACTGTCGAACATCTCCCAGCCCTCTTCAGGAGTGGCGAACCGGTAGCCCCGTCCATCGTCGACATACGGGTCCCAATCGGCGATTTCTTCGTCTGTATCGTACTGACGGGCGATCTCATTGACTTGCTCGAACTTGCCGAACATGGCACATTGCCTTTCTGTTATGTATCGGCAAGTATACGGTGGAAGATGGCCGGCGTACACGCCCTATTTCTCAGCTATGATCCCGTTAAACCTCGCCTTTCACGTCACGCGGCAGGAGGTACCAGGATGAAGCTCGGTCTGACATTGCCAAACCGCGGCGTGTTGTTCGATGTCACTACCCCTGACGAGATGCTCCAGATGGCCGAGATCGCCGAGGAGATGGGACGCGACCCGGCCAGCATCGAGACGCATCTCTACCACAACATCAACCTCAACGCCGACCGGTCCGCCGCGCTAGAAGAATCGAAACGATTCCTCGATATCTACTACTCTCAGGACACACCAGCGGACCGGGTAAAGACATGGACAGCGGCCGGTACGCCGGACGAGTGTGTCCAGCACCTGCGTACCTATCAGGAGATGGGCATCGACGAGGTCACCGTCCGGATCACCGGCTGGGACCAACTCGGCCAGCTCGACCGGGTCATCAACGAGGTTGTTCCACGATTGGAGGCGTCTGCGTAGAGCGCGCCATACCTGTACAGGTGGTCATGATGCGATGGATCAACGTCTCCCAGGGCCGCGGCTCCAGTACCGGCAAGCTGTAGCGATTCGCCTCGTCGACGAGCCATTGACCGAAGAGCCACTTGACGTGCGCTTCGGTGCGCAGTTCCGACTCGTCCATCCAGCTCGGTCCTCGCGATCGGACAAGCATATGTGAGAACAGCGCCTGCTCATCACTCTCAACCAGAAAAACCGCTCGTAGCCGGCGATCGTGTGCTCGCCGCTGAATAGCTGGACGCGCCAAAAGTGATGGCATAATCCCATCTCCCTCGATCACAATCGGATGTCGTTGATCCAGATGATTCTCAATGATGGCTTCAAGGGCCGGCGATAGCACGTCACCAGTGGCAATCAGTGCGTCCCGCAACACATCCGGCGGTTGCTGCCAGATACGCGGCTTCTCATCAATATCGGCAAAGAAGTACAGCGCCTCTGTTTTCTCAGGGAGGCTCACCTTGCTGCATTGGAGGGCGAGCCGCAGATCGTCGACTTGAAACCATGGGATGCCGAACTGCCGGCCGATCTCGGCGGCAACAGTCGTCTTTCCAGTTCCAGATACACCGCCAAGCAGAAGCACCTGGCAGTCATCATGACTGTTACCTGTCATCCGAGTCACCTCGCTTGCCCATGTACACGAACGATCAGGTTATGATTATTACAGTGTCTTCTTCCACTCGTAATTGCGGTCAACGAGCTGAAAACCAAGCGATTCATAGAGTCGGTTCGACGCGATATCGTCCCCATTGGCGAGCACGCAGACCACCTCAGCTCCGAGCGACCGGGCCCGGCGCATACCTTCGGCCATGACGGCTGAGGACAGCCCCCGACGCTGGTGATCGGCATGACACCCGACCGGCTCGAAGACGCCCAACCGGTTCGCCTCGTCGAGCCAGACAATGCAGAAAGCAGCGTAACTGCCTTCCGGCGCAACGGCCACGATGTCCAGGTCTGCCCGGTAGGTTGGAGACTGCATGACGGCTCGATGTTTCTCGACCGTCATTTTCGATGGAGCGAACGCGCTCCGGTGAGCCGCGACGCGAGACTCGATGTCAGCGTCGCCTTGCATGTCGCGGATCGTGTATCCATCCGCGAGTGGACCCTCCGGCAATGAATCAGCCAGGCTGCGATTGCGGTAGTTCAGGAACGAGCCCTGTTTCTTATACCCGCGACGCGTGAAGATCTCATTACGTATCTCGTCCGTCACGTTGGCCCATGCGGTGAGGGTAACAAGCTCGCCAGGTGCAGTGTCATTATGCTGCTCTTCGGCCCACTCGAAGATGTATTCTTCGATCTCGTGACGATGCGGGTGGACCATAACATCTACCCGATCGCCGTTTAGCCAGGCAAAACCGATGAGCGCATCGCCGTCTTTCAGCCACAGCCGCGACGTGGAGATCGCATCGGGATCGTTATCCGTAAAGCGCCACCAGTCGAGATCGCCGATGGTTCCATCCTCTGGCGCGCCGCCAATGGCGTAAATCTGCACCAGCAGCTCACGGATACGGATGTAATCCTCGTCACCCTGGTAGTCACGCACAGTGATAGCCATTCGCGGTTGCCGTCCCTTCTACTCAACCCACTCGGTGTCGCGATCAAGCGGCCAGATGGGCCGGCGGACATGGTTAAAGGTGAAGCGCTCCAGGTTGGGGTTGGCGGCCCCAGGCGCGTCCACCTCGATAATGGTGCGCGAGATCGGCTCGAAGTCGGCCCGGAAATGACCGCGAGATTTGATGACCAGCAGCGGCTCGTGCTCGGGCTGCACGCCCACAACCTTGAAATAGCCACGGTCGTTGGCCGCCTGCCGGATCGAGACCACGACCAGCTTCAAGCCGTTTACATCAATCAAGGCGGTCGGACCACAGTTGACCGTCTGGCCACGAACCACCGGACCATGGCCAATGAACGTCCCATCGCTCAGGTGCGCGACGCGACCCTGTACTTCGAGTGGCTCGCCGTACTCAGGTGCTGCTTTGCCTCCAATGCGAAAGGTTCCTTCCGCGCCAACTCCTAGCGCCAGCGCCAGCTGCACCGTCTCAGGATCCCAGATGCAGGCGGCCGCACCCTGCGCTCCACGCCGCACCAGCTCGCGCAAGAGCTCGGTTGTGTCTCCGGAACCGCCACCGCCGGGGTTATCGGCGACATCCGCAAGCGAGACCGGCCCCTCGCCTGGTTGCTCCACGAGCTTCAAGGCCTGCTCGACCGCCTCTTCAACGGTCGGGATCGTCTTGAGGAATTCGTCGCGGATGCTCCAGGCAAACTGACCCATGTCGTCGGCGCACTTGCGGCCGTTGTCAGGGTCGGTCGCCGTCACCAGCATCGATGTGCCGGCCTGATCGAAATCAGCGAACGGAAACCCGCCGAACATGCCGACCTTGACGATACCGGATCCAGCTTCCCATTCCCGGGCACGCTCCATCAGCTTCTGCATCGGACCTTCCGCGGTGCGCATGTTAATGGTTGCCGGCAGCATTGGTGGCTTTGAGATGAAGACCGTTGGACGCGAAATGTCGCCGTTGAAG
>JACCZH010000291.1 GCA_013696045.1 Chloroflexia bacterium | reverse complement strand
GACCATGTCCGCTCCGCGGATAACCTCGGTCAGGGTATCAAGGCTCTCCTCGGCGGCTCGCTCTCCGATCTCGGGCCGGCCTCCGGCGCCGAGCCCCTTGGTCAACTTGTCGCCAATTCTGACCGACACCGGCGCGGCCGAGTTCAGGAGCGCCTGGCCGTCGGTGTTGACCACAACGAACTCAACGCCCTCGACACCGGCCTCGATCATGCGGTTGACGGCGTTTCCACCACCCCCGCCGACGCCGATGACTTTGATTCGCGCAAAGTTCGGTGCGAATTCGTCGTCATGAAGTTCGAACATAGCTACTCCTTACGCAGACCCGGGTTCTTCCCGTCGGTCGCCTACGCATCTGTGCGGACAGGTATAAACCCACGCATCCAGTCTCGCATGAGTTTCCCCCAGTCGCGTGTTTCAACAGTGCCGGCGTATTGGATAACGTTCACCTGTTGATGAGGCACTGACTCATCTCGGCGCTCTGGTACGCGAGCTGACTTCGTCGTCCAGCCGCGTTTTTCCTTCTCCGGCCGCTGCGGGCGGCCTCCGTGCTGCTCTGGCGGCGGTTGAGCAGCCCATGCACCGCGGCTCGCACAATAGCGCACCAATCCGACGGACGCGCTTGAAGTTGGATCTGCGATCGGAGGGAACCCGTCGCTCTGCAGAATATCGCCCCTGCGAGCCGGCAACCCAAAGACCGCACTGGCGACATCCTCGATCCCGCGTAACCTGGACGAGCCGCCAGTGACTACAATGCTGCCACTTTGAGGCTGGTTATGTCCATCGGTCCGCAGGGCAATCTCTTTCGCCCGCTGCAGGATCTGTTCCATCCTTGCGCCGGTTATGGCCCGCACCACGTCTCCAGATAGCGTGCCGTCCCGTGCCTGGCGCTGGATGCGAGCGATGCCTCGTGGACCCCAGTCAACCGGCACCTTGGCGGCATCGGCTGGCGAGGAGACACCATCACGGCATTTAAGCCGCTCGGCCTCCTCCAACGGTACTTCAAGCACCAACGCCAGATCCTGGGTTAAATGGTGCCCGCCCAGGGGGAAGCCGGACAAGTCGTGCAATTCCCCATCAATGTACACCGCCACGTCTGTGGTCGCGCCGCCGATATCCACGAGAATGACGCCCTGTTGCCGCTCTTCAGCAGTCAACGCGGCTTCACCGGCCGCCACCCCGCCGGGAACAAATGCATGCACGCGGGTGCTCGCGGCGCCGGCCGCTTCGCGGATGCCTTCCACGAGCTCGGTCGTCACCGCGAAATCACGTAACGAGACTTCCAGATCGCTTCCATACCGGCCGAGAGGTCCTTGGGTGCTTTCGCCATTCACGGCAAAGCCCCGCACCACCCGGTGGATTGTGCGTAACCCTTCCGGGTCTTCGCTGCTGGCGCTCTCGATTGCTCGCTCGACCTCGCGCTGGCTGATCGGACGCGCGCCATCCAGCCGTATCTGACCCCGGCGGTCAATCGGCGCAACCTGCGCGCCAGCCACGCTAATCACAAGATCCTGAATCGGAGCGCCGGCCAGGTGCCGCACTTCATCGAGGGCCATTTTCACCGCCCTCGCCAGCGCCTCGGGATCGGTGACGCGCCCTCCGTTTAAGCCGGCGGAGGGCGTGCTCCCGTGACCCAGATACTGGATCGATCCGCTACGGTTATAGAGCGCAACCGCCGAGCTGAATTTTGTGGAGCCGATATCAATACCGACGATGAGCTGGTCTGCCACTTTCATGACCTCCAGAAAGCGCTCCACCATGCGCTTGCAAGCTGATGGACGCGAGAATAATGCAGCTTAATGTCGAGCCTTAGCGCCCACTATCGATAGGCTGAGGACACTATATCACAGTGTACGTACACTGTGTACCTACTCGTAGAATGGGCGGTCCGGTTCGCGCAAATCCAGGACTGACCACACCATAGGGGTAGTACCAACTTCCTGATACACAGCGATTTTCAGTGGAATACGATCTGGATAGCCGAACATGACGATACTTTTGTCGTCCAGCCGCGCGGTCAATCCTTCCCGGTCGCTCCAAATGACACGGTCAAGTTGCGTTCCCAGGCTGTCGTACACAGTCCGCACCGACGCTACCCATTGCGGGTCAATCTGTCCGCCGACCTCCACCTCAACCGCCTCGCTCTCGACGATGGGCAAATCCACGCTGCTTCCAACTATGGTCAGCACCTGTCCGTAGGCATCAATCAGGAACCTGCCCTCCTCGGTTTGCCAGACGATGACCGGGATTCTCTCGGTCACGTTAACGACGATCCGTGAAGGCCAATGGGTTTCGATGTCGACCTGCTGTATGTATGGCAGTGCCGTCAACCGTTGGGCGATGGTCTCCGGCTCAACCTCAAAGACCGAATCGCCTAAGGCCCCGGTGGCACTCGCGATCTCCACCGGATCTCCAAGCCGCGCACCCTTCACCACAACATCATCAACACCGTAATCGCCCGAAAACAGAAAGCCATACAGCACGATCGCGCAGGCAATCGCGACCAGCAGACTTGGCAGGCGCCCGGTGCGGGTGAGCACGGCGAACCAATTGGTGGCGCGGTGAGGGCCTCTCCTACTCCGCTCCACGAATATCCTCATGCCGCTCAATCGCGAAACCGACGAGCCGGCTGACGAGCTCGGGCAGCGGCACACCGGTCGCCTCCCAGAGCATTGGGTACATACTGATACTCGTGAAGCCTGGAATCGTGTTGATCTCGTTCAGCAATACTCTGCCGTTCTCCCGTCCCAGGAAGAAATCCACCCGCGCCATGCCGGCACAATCCAGCGCGCGGTAGGCGCGCACCGCCAGCTCACGCACTTCGTCGGCGACTGCTTCAGGAATTTCGGCGGGAATGACGATCTCGGACGTGTCGTCGACGTATTTGGCCTCGTAGTCGTAGAACTCGGCCCCCGGCTTGATCTCGCCCACCACCGAGGCAATGGGCTCGTCGTTGCCCAGCACCGAGACCTCCAGCTCGCGAGCGTCGGCGTTCTGCTCGATGACGATCTTGCGGTCGTGCCGGCCCGCCTCAGCCATCGCCGCCGGCAGCTCTGAACGGCTGCCCACCCGGGAAACGCCAACACTCGATCCAAGGCCAGACGGCTTCACAAAGCAAGGATAACCAAGCTCGCGCTCAACGTCGTCCGCGACCTTATCAGGAAAGCGTGTCCACTCCTTGCGCAGCACTGTCAGCCAGGGAACTTGTGGAATACCCGCCTGCGCCAGCAATTGCTTGGCCAGTGCCTTGTCCATCGATAATGCAGATGACGTGACCCCGGCCCCAACGTATGGCAAGCCGGCCAGCTCGAACAACCCCTGCACCGTGCCGTCCTCGCCCATCGGACCATGCAACACCGGGAAAATCACATCAATGTCCCCGCTCCAGGCTCCTGCCGGAACGACACCTTGCCGGTCATCCCCGCGAGTCCGCAGCGCCAGCTCTTCAATCTTATGAATGACGCTGCCAGGCGTGTGCGCGCCGCCGTCACCCAGCGCAAAAAGCGGCGACGACGCTTGCAGCTGAGCCATTGGATCACCGTCAGTTAGCCAGAGCCCGGCGCGGCTTATGCCAATTGGGACGACCTCGTGGCCGGCGGCCTCGAGCGCGGCCATCACCGTCATTGCCGAGCGTAGCGACACATCGTGCTCGGCCGAGCGGCCGCCAAACACTACGCCAACTCTCGGCCGGTCATTCTGATTCGCCATCTACCACTCACCAATCCGCTCGATCTCGGGGTGTAACTCAATGCCGGTCTGCTCGCGGATCGTCGCTTGAACCCTGGCCATCAACCCGACAATGTCCTCGGCAGTAGCGCCGTCGTCGTTCACAATAAAGTTTGCGTGCTTCTCTGAGACAACCGCGCCGCCAACCCGCGTGCCCTTCAAGCCCGCCTGCTCGATCACCAATCCGGAATAGGAGCCCTCGGGATTCTTGAAGATCGAGCCGGCGCAGGCGCCGGTCGGCTGTGTTGCGTGCCGGTACTCAGCATGCTTGTCAGCCTCATCTTTCAGCTCTCCGGCATCGCCTTTGTCAAAGCGGAAGGTGGCATCCAGCACAATCAGGTCGCGTGGATTCCCGGCAACTTTCAACGTGGTGCGGCGATACTCGGGGGAGAGCCATGCGCGGGAGTGTTCGCTGACGTTTCCGTCTGCATCGACAATTCGCACCCCAACGAGACCGTCTTTGGTTTCAGTTCCATGTGCCCCGGCATTGTTGACGACTGCGCCACCAACGTTTCCCGGCAATCCAACCGCCCAGGTCATGCCTTGCCAGCCATGCTCGGCGGCAGTTCGACCAAACCAGGATAGGGGCGCCGCGGCCGGAACGGTAACAACTACCTCATTGCCGGCATCCTGGATTGTCAGATCGCCTTCAGCCTGTTTGCCAGTACGCCGGACGACCAGTACCAAGCCGCGTATGCCACGGTCTGAGACGAGCATATTCGAGCCACCACCGAAGACCGTGAGCTTGTATCCAGACGCCCTGGCCCATTGTAAGGCCAGCTGAATCTCCTCCAGAGTCCCAACTCGAGCCAGAAAGTCAGCCGGACCGCCAACCCGGAAGGTGCTGTAGAGATCGGTGCGCGCCTGCGGCTGAATCTTAATCTGGGCTGACTCGTTCTCGGCGATAATCGGCTCCGGGCCGGTCCTGCGGGTACGCGCGCTCATGACGACGCTCCCATCGCGGCCAGATCTCGGGCGGTCTGGTAAATGTCACCGGCGCCCATCACGAGCAGCACATCGCCCGGTTGCTCCAACTCGTGCGCGAGCCTCGTCGCCTCAGACGGTGAGGCCGCGATCGTCGCACCTCTGCTCATTCGCGCGGCGATATCCTCCGACGAGACGCCAAGGGTGTTCACTTCACGCGCAGGGTAAACCTCGGCAATCACCGCGATATCAGCCAGATTGAGCGCCTGCGCGAAATCGTTCTTGAGAGCATGCGTGCGCGTATAGGTATGTGGTTGAAAAACCACGAGCAATCTCCGATCGGGGTAGCGGTCTCGCGCGGCGGCAATGGTCGCCGCGATCTCAGTCGGGTGGTGAGCGTAATCGTCAATGACCGTCCGGTTCGGTGAGTCGATCAAAACCTCAAATCTCCGTCCGACGCCGGTGAACGCCTCCAGCCCTGGAACGACCGTCAACGGGTCAATTCCCAGAGCTTCAGCTGACGCCAGTACGGTCAGAGCGTTACTCACATTGTGCCTACCTGGCACCGCCAGCCGCAACTCGAACATCTGACCCGCCGGAGTGCGAATCTGTGCGTTCCCGGCGGAATAATCAGCCACTTGCCAGTCACCAGAGTGAAATCCAATCGTAACAATGTTGAGATCGTCACGGCTCATGAGCCGCTCCACAAGCGCCCCCGCCCCGGAATCGTCAGCCGACGTGACAAGTGTGCCGCCCGGTTTGATCCCCTCCGTAAAGCGCTCAAAAGCATCCAGCACTCGCTCCAGGTCGACGAAAATGTCCGGGTGATCGTGCTCGATGTTAGTGACGATGGCAACCGCTGGCTTCAGCGAGAGAAACGAATAGTCATACTCGTCAGCTTCAACAATGAAGTGCGGCCCGCTGCCCAGCCTGGCGTTCGTTCCCAGCCCGCCAACGGTCGCGCCGACCGCGAACGAGGGGTTCAAACCTGCATGCGAGAAGGCGAACGAGGCCATGCCGGACGTCGTCGACTTGCCGTGCGATCCCGCAACGGCCAGACAGGTCGCCGGGTTGGCCAGCATCCCCAGCGCGGCGGCACGCTTCACGATTGGAATGCCACGCTCGCGGGCAGCCATGATCTCGGGATTGTCATCTCTGGCCGCTGCCGTTACGATCACAATTTTAGCTGTGCCGAGGTTGGCGGCGTCATGACCGACTGTCACCTGGATACCTTCACGCACCAATTCCTGAACGATAGGAGAGTCACTCATGTCCGAACCGGTGACCTGGTAACCACTGGTTTGTAGCATTCTCGCCAGACCGCTAACCCCGACACCGCCGATGCCTATCATATGAACCTTTGCAGGCGGAGACGGTAACCGCTCGCTCACCATTGCCGGCCCCCTTC
>JACCZH010000290.1 GCA_013696045.1 Chloroflexia bacterium | reverse complement strand
GCCGGCAACGCCTGGACGTCATGATAGCGCCGGGATACGAACCGGAAGCACTTGAGCGGCTCAAGAAAAAGCGCAACCTCCGAGTTGTTTCTGTTGGGGAGTCCGAACAGGACCGCTTGATGGATATTCGCACCGTTCCGGGCGGCCTTCTCGTCCAGGAGCAAGACCGTTTGCCGGTCGATTCGTTGAGCTGGACGTGTGTCACCGAGCGGCAGCCGACTGATGAGGAACTGCGGTCACTTGAATTCGCCTGGCGAGTTGTGCCGTATGTGAAGTCAAACGCCATTGTTTTGGCGAAACCCAATCGGCTGCTGGGCATGGGCGCGGGACAGCCGAACCGGGTTGAAAGTGTTCGGCTCGCAGTCAAGGTTGCCGGGGACAATGTTACCGGGAGCGGACTTGCGAGCGACGCATTTTTCCCGTTTCCGGATGGAATCGAAGCTGCGGCTCAGGTCGGAGTGACCGCTATCGTTCAGCCAGGTGGTTCAGTCAAGGACGCTGAATGCATCGCTGCCGCAAACGCGTATGGCGTTACCATGCTATTTAGCGGGCGGCGGCACTTTCGGCACTAGAAGCATTTGCCGAATCGATAACGTTCGTAGCTGCGCCATTGATTGCGCCCTCGTCGCCACTCTGAACGTCAAGAGCGCAATGAATTGCGCGGCTACAAGTCGGCGCGGGGACGGCGTTTTGAGAGAAGCTTGCTCAGTCCGGATCCACGCTGTCCAGGACGATGACGAGCCGGTCGTAGTCGCGCTTCATCAGGCTAGCCACGCGCCGGGTGGCGTCAGCCAGCCAGACGTGGTTGTCATTCAGGAGTTCATCAACCCATCTGAGATGGGCGGCCAGCATGTCCTCGGCGGCGATGTCGCCGTGGTGTCGTAGCAGCGCTGCAAAATAGCGCGGCGACATCACAAACTCGGCAACCTCAGCCGGCGCGCAGGCATGGACGCTGTAGTGTAGCGGGACCGGCAACGGCGGTATGGAGTGCCGGACGCGGGAATGTTCTTTAAATCCGACTGAGGCAACTCTGAACAGTGTGCGCAGAACATGTTGAAGCTCGGGGTGACGGTCGTAGATGGCGTTGTCCGTGAGGTCGTCGTTGCCACGCTTTATCGCGCGCCGGGAGGGATCAAGGCCCCCTGTCTGACCGAAAGCGACGATGCCATAGTTGCGCCGGCCGTCTGGAAGTGTTGAGGCGACGAGCGCGCCCAGTGGGGGAAGCTGGTGCAGGACATCACTCTCCGCCCAGTATCCGGCTGTGGTGGTCTCGATAACCTCACCAAGCCGCAATCCGGTATGGATCCGATCAGACGAAACGGCCACGCTTACTGCCATCCTTTCCTGTGTGGAGCGGCATGATGCCTACGTTCGATAATGCTTGCTCGATGGCGACCTCGATTATTCTACGATCCGACATGCTGAGCACCGCGGCCTCGTGGGCTTCCTGAAGGACGACAGGGTAGCCACGCCCCAGGCTGCACTGATCGTATATGACGCTGTGGACAAGCTCAAGCTGGTCCACGTCGGCCGCAACCCAGCGGGGAATCTCGACGCGCGCGATCTCACGGCCGGCGTTGAGATAGAAGAAACAAATCTTCTGATCACCTGTCCGATCCCGATCGTAGTCACGCATGATTTTTGAGCGGCTGTGATAGACGGCCGTGCGCTCGCCCGGCTGGAGTTTCGCGATCTGGGTAAGCAACGTCCGGTCAGGAATGTTTGGCAGGACGTCACATGTAGGAACACGGCCAGGCTGCGACCGGCAATGCTTGCAATCTATCGCCTTGCCCATCTCGGGATAATCACAAACGGCAACACGCAGCATATTCATGAGCTCTGTGGCTCCGGGCGCCGAGATGTATGACGCGACCGGCTGGTCGCGCTTGCGGAACTCGTCGAGCACGTCGATAAATTGTTCCAGGATCCAATCCTTCACCAAATCGGATTGCCCCTGAACTTGCCAGAGTACAAGCGTGCCGTCCTGCAGAGCGACGGTGGCGCCCTCTCGCCCCTCCAGGCATGTGCAGGCAGCCTTGAGCTCTTCGATAGCGCGCAGAAAGCCGAGGATTGTTCCGTCGATGGGGGTGCGTTGAGGGTCGTCCGGAACAATGAGGTCCGCTTCTTGATAGCGGATATCCGGCAACGTGCTGATCTCCGCAGTGGACCCAGCGCCATATTTAAGGTATACGGTGCTGGTATTTAGCAGAAAGAAGCGCAGAGGTGCGTGTCGATCAGGCAATATGAACGATCCGTCCGATGCCGCGACCGAATAGGTGTCCGGAACTCCAGTCAGTGGCGTCGTTCCTCGATAATCCTCGGAGGTTTCAGCTAACAGGAACGAGGTGATAGCCGTATCATAACGTTCATTCACCTCGACACTATCGAGGTTACTCCAGGCGTTGTCGAGCGCGTCAAAGCGTCTGGCCTGTTCATCGGAGTCCAGCGTGCCGGCCATATCGTTAATCTGGCCCATAATAACGTTGAGATCGAGCGGCATTAGTCGAGCGCCCTGGTTGCGGTGCTCGATTCAATGCGCATAATCCACTGCTCCGGCATGCGTAGCTCATCAAGGGTCGGCAGTGACTCGGGCCCGTCCCAGACTTTGCGGGCAAAGTCGTGACCACGGCGCTGGGCGACCTCGTTAATGAACTGTTCTCCGAGACGGTACTGTTCCATCTTGAGATCCAGTCCGGTCAGACGCGCGAACAATTGCTCGGCGGTGGTGCGGTTTCTCTGGCGCTGCTCGAAGCGGTGTGAGATGGCCGTGAAGTCCGGCATCAGATCGCGGCCGACAGCGTTCATTACATGGTTTGAGTAACCCTCGATAACAGACATCATGGCCTGCATCCTGTTGAAGATCTGGCGTTGCTCGGGCGTCATCACCATCTCTATCCACGAGTTGGCGTCTTCGCTGCTCTGGCGGGCACGGTCCCAGAACATCCTGATAGCTTCAAATCCACGTTTCAGGTACTCGACATCGTTGCTGAGGAAGGTGAAATACTCCTCGATCATGCCGTTCATATATTCGCGCAGCCATGGGTGCGCTTCGAACTCGAAGGCGTGAGTCGTTTCGTGCAAGGCAAGCCAGAGCCGAAACTGGTCGGATGGGATCTTTAGGTTGCGTTCGAGGTTACGAATGTTAGGGTGGACGAAATAGAGCTTGCCGGTGGTTTCCAGTGGTTCGCGGCCAAGGAGCGCAAGGTCATATTGCCCCAGCACGCGGCGAGCCAGATAACCGAGCAGAAAGCCCATCTCGGCGCTAATGAGTGTCTGGTTCAAGCCGTTCCACAGCGCGCCGACGACTCTCGATGTGTTCTGATCGTCCGTCAGGTTGAACTTCTCGATGGGTTCGAACATAATCTTGAACGACTCGATATTGGCGTTGATCCAGTCAACGCGATCGAAGGCGTAAATCTGCTCAAGCGGGTAGGGGAGTTTGTCTCCTGTATAGCCGGCGACCATCGGGATGGTGCGGTGGACGAGTTGGAGATACTCCTCGTTCAGTTTATCGCGTTGACGCGCCGTCAGTGACGATTCCTGATTCATCGTGATCGCGACCTGGCGCACACGATCCCAATCAATTACTCCGGGCTTGGCTGGACGTTCCACGGCCTTGCGTGCCTTCACCATGCCGTAGGTTCCGACGACCGCCCCGGTCAGCAAGCCAATTGCCATAAAGCGTTTGTCATTTGGAGATAGAGGCATTCGATGAAATCCTCAATATTGCTTGATGTCGAATAAAGCGACCGTGTATAAGACTGGGCTCAGCTGGCGAGTGTCCCGGTTAGCTCGCGTAGCGCCAACAGTTTCTGTGGCGACATGGCTGGACCGATCCAGCGGTCAATTTCGTCAATTGAGGCGGTACGCGTGCTTTGAATAGCCCGCCGCTCTGCCAGCCGAGGCAAGAGTCCCGCCAGCGCATTGAGTCTGCCGAAGGTCGCCGCGCGATCTAACGTTGCCATACTATATCCAAAGGCTGCAGCATCGAACGCTAGAATGCGCATGCGGTCGCGTTCCCAGATCTCCTCTGGAAGGCATCTCGCCAACGTCCAGATCCGGTTTCGAGCAAGCAGGCGTCGTTTAAAGTCCGAGCCCTCACCCGCGGACAACGAATAATGATGGCAAACCACCGCCGCCGGTGCCCAGAGACTCTCGTAGCCCTGGAGACGCAGGCGCCAGGCCAGATCGACATCTTCAAGGTACATGAAGAACGGTTCGGCCAGTCCACCGCTGGTGAGGAATGGGTCGCGACGATAAGCTGCCGCGCCGGCCGACGCTCCAAATACCGGTATCGGTGGCACTGTCGAATCATGGAGTTCTCCAAGCATGGCGTCTATGGCCACTCCGTTGCGGTGAACGCTGATTCCGGCCGAAGCGATGGTGTCTGGCTGGGATGCGAACACCAGTGTTCCTGCCACCGAGCCAAGGAGTGGTTTGTCAACGAACGGAGCCAGGATGTGTTCCAGAAAGTTGGGTTTCGGCACAGTGTCAGGGTTCAAGGTAACAATGAGCTCAGCTTCCGACCTGCTTGCGGCGATGTTGACCGCCCTGGCAAATCCAACGTTGCGCCGCAGAGGCAGTATCGACCCTTCGGGGAACGCCCGGTGGATAGTCCGAGCAGAATCGTCACCGGAGGCGTTGTCCACGATCATGACCTGATGCGGTATGGATTGTTCCCGGAGCGCCGACAGGCAGGCTGGCAAAACGTCTCCGCTGCGATAGTTGACGATGATGACCTCGACACTCATCGAGCACCAGTTTCTGTCGTGCTGGAGAGCCATCCAGTCAACGAGAGCAGAAAACGGACGCCATCGGCGATCGACTCCAGAGATACTCCA
>JACCZH010000287.1 GCA_013696045.1 Chloroflexia bacterium | reverse complement strand
CCCTCGGACAGGTCTCGGGTGGTGAAGATGCGCATTACATTGCGCGGCTACGAATGACACCATTCTGATAACCGCTCTAGGGGCATCTTCTCGATGGAAAACCACAAATTCAGTTGACGTTCTAGCGAAACTCCGCCCACACCGGAAAGTGGTCTGACGCGCGTTGCGCACCGTCACACGTGTCGATGTCACATCGATGCAAACTGGCCGTCAGTTCCGGCGAGGCAAAGATATAGTCGAGCCGGAGCCAGGGTGAGTCAGTTGGGTAGGTGTATCCAGGGGTGTCTGGGTTACAGACGCGGTAGCAATCGAGGTACCCTGCCTGGAGGATGAGCCGAATGGTCTGGCGCGGATCGGCGTCAACGCCGTCGCTCATCTCCTCGTCACCATTCGGCGGGATTCCGACGGGATCACACGGGCGTAAGGCGTTGAAATCGCCAACCAGGAGGTGAGGTTGCCCGCCAACGGGGCGGAGAACATCCAGGACGGAGGGAACCTCTTCGGCGGGGTGAACCGAGTCCGCGCCGCCGGCCAGATGGGTTGCAAAGAGTCGCAGGGGCGCTTCACGCCAGATCACTTCAATCTCCAGCAGCGTTTTGGACAGGATCGGCAGGCGGTAGTTTTCGCTGCGTTCGATCGGCAAGCGGCTAAGCCAGGCGATGTGGTGCCTGCTGTTGGCCTTTCCAAAGACCTGGTGCATCCCCAGCTCACGCGCCAAAGCGGTCACGTTGGAGCGACTATTGGCTTCCAGCAGCGCGACCACGTCTGGGTTGTGACGCCGGACCATACCTGAGATCTCGGCCAGCCGCTTCTTACCGCCATCGAAAATGTTGAAACTGAGAACCTTCAAGATCGCCGCCAGCCCTCCTTGCCGGTCAAGTATCACCGGGAAGAGACGTCTATGCAATGCATGAAGCCGGGCCAGGCAGGATTATGCGCCAACCGGAGTTGTCCGCCCGAGGTACAGGGTGCAGACACACTTGCGGCAGATAGGATTCTTGTTGACGTCGAGGGACCGGCGAAAGGCGACAGCGTCCGGGGAGTTGATGATCTCTTCGAGCGGCTGCTCGTGAACGTTTCCGAGTGAATGATGGAAGAAGCAGGGACGCACCGTGCCGTCGGTTTCGATGACGGTGGATACCCAGGGCGCGTTGCAGACCGTCGTCGGATAGTCGCCCTCGCCGTTGATGGCCGCGAAGTAGCGCGGAAGCCGCCGCAACTTGTCGGGGCTCTCAGCCACGAATCCCGATTCGAAGTCGCGCGCATGGGTTTCTATAGTGCGCTCGACCAGGCGCTCGAACTCAGTTGTCTCGTTAGGACTCAGCGCGACATCGTCAACTCGTTCATCACCCCACGGCAGCGGACGGTTAAACGCTGTCGATGAGATATCGACTGACAGAAAGGAGATGCCGTCCAGCCCGATTGCGTGCGCCGCGTCAATGATGTGCGGCAGGTCAACGTAATTTTGACGTTGGATGACGCAGCGAGCATTTACCGGGAACTCCGGGGCCAGATCTTTGAGCGCCCCAACGCCTTCAGCCAGCTTCTCAAACGCTCGCGGCACTCTGCGAATCGCGTCATGCACCGCCTGACTGCCGTCCAGCGAGACCGTTACCTCGTCGCACCATCGCACAACGTCGCCGACATGCCGTTTGAGGAGCAATCCGGTGGAGAGCAACGTGATTTTAACGTCCAGTGTCTTCAGCGCCTCGCACAACGACCAGAGGTTCGAGTGCATCAGCGCCTCGCCGCCTGATAACACCACCCACTGCACGTTGAGCCGCCGGAAGGTATCGAGATGCCGCTCAAGAGTCTCGCGTGAGATCTCCTGACCATTTCGATTCGCGCGCCATATATCGCACATGACGCAACGACAGTTGCAACGGCTGTGGGCCATAAGGATAAGAACCGGCATCGTGTGTATGCGGTGTGTCGAGCGCGTTCGCTGACGCTTTGAAATCTCGATCGGTGAGAGCACGGGATGCCTTCTTTCTAGGTCGCTGATCCAGCTAGAATCCGCTCGTCTCGGGCCGCTGGTAGGCCAAAACCTTATGCAATGCCCGCAGCTCGATCGGGTTGCCATACAAACGCAGGTGGTATCGTCCCGCGCTGGCGGCCTTGAGCACCAGACGCCACACGCCGGTGAGTTTCGGGTCGGTTGAGGTTGGATAATAAGCGTTCAGAACGCGCTCAAAGTTTTGTATTTCACGCCTCAAAGGATCTTCCATCCAAGGCACCTGTGCACTACGGCGTTGCAGGAAGTCTTGCCACTCGGGATCGATCCAGGCTTCCAGCGTTTCCGGGAACTTGAAACCGCGCGCTTTGGCCTGATCGTAGAGCTCGCCGGCCAAGGGCACCGGCGTATACATGTACAGGATGATTTCGACGTCGGGATTCACACGTTTCACCTTGCGAATAAACTCCATCGTGCCGTGCACGTCCGCTTCGGGGTCCGGCGGATTGCCCAGCACAAACGAGAATTCCGGCACGACTCCGTAGTGCTTCATCTTGCGCGCGATCTCCAGCGTCTTTCCGGTCGAGGCTGTACCGCCCTTATTCATCAGAAGCAGTGTTTCGTCGGAACCGGATTCGGCGCCAAGGAACACCATCTTCAATCCGCTGTCGCGCATCAGCTCCCAGGAACGATCGGAGTATTTGAGCAGCGTGTCGATGCGCCCTTCCCCCCACCAGCTCAGATTGAGATCCATAATGCGTTCGGCGAAATCGGCCGTGCGCTTCTCATGCACAAAGAAGTTGTTGTCATAGAATTCAACCGCGTCCACGCCCCACTGGTCGACAAAGCTCCGCACCACGCCAGCGGTGCGCTCCGACGACTGCGCCATCCAGCGGCCGCCCACCATATTTACTACAGCGCAGAAGTTGCAGTGGAATGGACAGCCGTAACTGGAATGGTGCGCCAGAGTGCGCTTGCCCAGGAACGTCGGACGAACATAGCTTGGTACGTCAATGCGGTGATAAGGGAAATCCGGCAGTCGATTGGGATGCGGAATCGGCGCCATGTCATTGGACGTGATCTCGCCGGTTTCTGGGCGCCGAAAGGCAAGCCCCTGGATACACGTTGGATCCGTGCCATTCCGCAGAGCATCAATTAACGCCTTGAACACGATCTCGCCGTGCCCCCGCACCACATAGTCAACGTACTCGGCCCGCAGACAGACGTCGTAATGCTGCGTCGGAAAGTACCCGCCCCAGACAATTGTCAGGTCTGGGTGCATCCCTTTAAGTTCGCGACATTGCGGCACGGCGTGACTGATCTGAGGTCCGGGCATAACGGTCACGGCAAGGATGTCGGCCCCGGTCTCGCGTATGGAACGGTCAATCGCGGCGACCGGATCGGGAATGAGATTGCCGTCGACGATCATATAATCATGCACGCCCTCAAGCGCCGCGCCAACGGCAAGCAACGACATCGGCAGCACCCGTTTGCCACTGGCCGTACTCTGCGGGTTATAGAGAATCAGCATCGAAGCGCCCCTTCGCAGTCAGCCGGTAGACGGTGAGAGACTCATGTAGCAGGTCGCGCTTCCTGGCAATTGTTATGTCGAAGTTATTCATTTCGAATGACTCCAGGAAGGCTGAGGTGTCACCTTCCGTCGACAACACAATTAGCGCGTAGCCGTCCGCGGTGAGGTGATCGCGCAGACCGGCGGCGAAGCGCTCAACGACATCGACCGAGCGCCAGGCATGGTCGAGCGCGTCGTTAGGAGCGCCCCGAAAATAGGGCGGGTTGAATAGCACCACGTCAAAACGCTCGCCTTGCAATGGAACAAACAAGTCGCCCTGCCGCACATCAATCTTGTGTTCGACCTCGTTGAGCAATACGTTGATCCGCGCGCAGCGCACGGCCCGTGGGTTGATGTCCACCGCCACAATCCGGCTCGCCCAGGTCGCGGCAGTCACCGCTCCGATACCGCTGCCGGTTCCCATATCGAGCACTGTGCTTCCCGACAGGATGTGACAGTCGTTCAGCACACTCGCCAGGAACTCGCCGCTATGTAGAAGCTTCGGGTTGAACACCTCCGGCAGGACGACGATGTGCCGCCCGGTGACCTCTTCCAGACTAAGCCGGTTGTAGCGGCGCCGCTGGGTGAGGTGGTAGCGCCAGCGCACGAGGCGCTTGCCGAGCGCAGTTTGGAGACTGGTGGCAGTCCCACTCCAAGGCCTAGGCCGTGTTCCGACCATCACCAGAAACCTGGCTGGCTCCCGGTGGCCGCGTAGCCTGGCTTTCAAAGGACGCAGAGCCCAACTCACACTATAGAATGGCTGTATCAGCCGCCATTCGAGGTTCAACGCAGCACCCAGCTCTTTCAAGCGGGAAAACGTCAGAAAGTTTTCGGACGGAGTCGAATTGGAGGGGAATCCGTACAGGCGACGGAACTGTTCTTCACGCTCGCGCACCATCGCCGCTCCACTACTCGCACTCTGGTAGACCGGAGAATCCACAATCGCCAGTTGTCCGCCGGGCCGCAGCACTCGTAAGGCCTCGCGCAGTGTCTCAGCGAAGTCGGTTGAATAGTGCAGCGATCCATTGAAGACAACCAGGTCAATCTGGCTGCTGGCGAACGGCAGCCGGTCGAACTCAGCCTGTACCGGCACGAACGCGGTGTTGTAGTAGACATGCGTGCCGAGCCCGTCTGCCTCATTGATCAGCAAGTCCACCGCCGCGACATTGTGTCCTCGCCCGGCGAGGTGGTTGGAGAGCCAGCCGTTGCCGGCTCCGATGTCGAGAATCGTCATTGGGCGCGCCAGCCGCCCTCCGGCCGGCTCGATAACCCGTGCCAGCAGTGCGCGGAAGCTCGTGGCGCGGATACTCCAGTCTTCGGTGAACCGTCCGGTAGTATCTGCAAAGGGCAGAGACTGGTAATAGCGGGGATCGTCAGCGCCACGCCGCTCTTCAAAGCGCACCGTCTCGTAATCTTGAACGAACTTGGCGAAATACTCCGCGCGCTCATGGAGCAGCATCCTCCAGATGCCATCAACCTGGTGAAATGAAAGACGGTCATTGGAACAGTAGAAATCATCAGGTCCCCGGCGCTCGAGCACACCGCGACACTGCGGGCAGGCAAAGGAAAATGGAGTACCGGGAATCAGCTGTTGACTATCTAGCGTGCCAATATCGTGACTTCTGGTGGTCATGACAGCCGCTCCAGAACCAGCACATAATGATCGTTGAGCAAGCGCCACGGGAGCGATCCGGCAAACCGCCGATCAAGCCTCGCGAGTACACCAAAGAAACGTGGAGCACGATCGACCAGACCAGCCATCGCGGAAGGAGGCAGGAGCAAGCCTATGCCGGCGGACTCCAATACCTTGAAGTGCGGCGCAAACTCGCTTTGCAAACGCAAGATGGATGGATACCAGACTCGCACCATCCCGCCTTCACCCACACGCGCCTCAGCCCCCGACCGCAGTCGCCGGATGGCGGTGCGCAACTCCCGATGTCCCAGATGCCAGACGATCTCCCAGGGGCAGAGCGGCCCCATCACGACAACGACGACCCGTCCGCCTGGCCGAACGATCCCGGAAAGAGTCGAAACCAACTCCTGGCGGTTTTCGACACAATTAACTGGTCCGAAGTTGGAGACGACGCCATCGTACCGTTCATTGAGCGCCGCAACACCGGCTCGCAGTTCTTCAAGATTGAGCTGGGCGACGGTAACACGCTCGCCTACGCCTGCCGCATCGGCCTTGGCGCGAGTCAACTCCAGCATGGCGGCTGAGGCGTCCGTCGCCGTAACGAACACACCGCGGCCAGCCAGCCAGGTAGCGTCTTCGCCTGTGCCACAGCCAAGTTCCAGAACATACTGGTCAGGTTCGAACGCAC
This sequence comes from Chloroflexia bacterium, assembly GCA_013696045.1. Lineage (GTDB taxonomy): Bacteria > Chloroflexota > Chloroflexia > Thermomicrobiales > CFX8 > JACCZH01. Next base: position 2,842 of record JACCZH010000287.1, on the reverse strand, counting down.
CCGCGAGCCGCTGCCATACCATTGCGCGCAACCAGCGACCAAGCAGTCGCCCGGTAAACACCGCATCATACTCAGCCGCAACCACATCAAACGGGTGCGACGGACGTTGCTGCGTAACTGAACTACTGACCACTTTCCACCTCGTGCTGCGTCAGGCGCATGCCGGCACGGCCAAGCTGGACGTTGACGAACGCCTTGGCAAGGCGCGGAACACTGCGCTGCTCGGACTGGCGCTGCTTGTGAAAATTGACCTCGTTTACCATCCACCGTGTCGCGTGCTGATAGTAGCGTCGCGAATGCCGGCCAGCGACTGTGAAGTCACGATCGGACCCTTCGTCCCACGATTTCAACGCGATCACCCGGTCGGCCACGTCCTTGTAATACGGGGTGCCTTTAATTGGATAGGCAACCGTCGTCAAGAACAAATCAGGGTCCGAGCGCTTCAGAAGATCAACCGAAGCCTGGAGATCCTCCGTCTCTTCACCATCGTAACCAAGCATGATAAACATGCCGGCCTCAATGCCGTGCTGCTTCAAAAGATGCACCATCTCGATAACACGCTCGGCCTTGGTCTTGCGCTTCATCAAGTCCAGGATCTTCTGCGAGCCACTCTCGGCACCGATCCAGATGCGGAAACAACCCATGTCCTCCAGCGTTTGGACGATATCCTCTTTGAGACGATCCTCACGCGAGATTGTCTCAAAAGGGATACGAATGCCGCGCCGTTTGAGCTCCTCGGCATACCGAAAAAACCAGCTGCGATGGATGGTGAAGACATCGTCGGCGTACCACGCCAGGTCGGGCTGGTATTCCTCGATAATCAGCTCGAGCTCGTCGGCCACATTCTCCGGTGTGCGACGCCGGTGGGTGTAACCGTAGACGGCGTGACTGCACCACTTGCACGTGTACGGGCAGCCTCGCGCGGTAATCAGTGACACCGGACCCTGGCCGTGATTGTCGCGCCAGGTCTGCATGTAGCGATTGATGTCGATCGCCCTGCGATCCGGGAACGGTTGAGCGCTCAGGTCGGCGATGTAGGGACGCTCCGGCGTGCGCACGACATTGCCGTCACCGTCACGAAAGACAATTCCCTGAATGTGTTCCATGCCGTCAGGGCCGTAACGCGCAAGGTGCGGTAGCAGCTCCTCCAGCGTCAGTTCGCCTTCGCCGATCGCGATAACGTTTGCGCCGCGCTCCAGATATTCTTCCGGGTAGTTAGCCGAGTCTGGACCGCCGATGACCACCAGACTGCCGGCCAACGCGCAGAGATCGATCATCTTTACAATGCGCGGGCGCGTCATCAGGTTGCTGTAAATTCCCACTACAGGCGGGCGCTCGCTTTCGAGGTACTCGCGAAAGGCGTCGAGGTTACTAAACGTCATGTCGTACACCGACACGTCGAAGCCCTGCGCCTTAAGGTGCGCCGAGATGTACAGAATCCCGAGCGGTGGGTAGGGCTTCATCACCTTCATTTCATGCGGATCTTCATAGAGGCAATACCCGTGGGTCAGCAATATATCCATGTCGTCGCCCCACTCCTTACCCTTCGACTCGCTGTAAACGCCTAGGATAGCTGCGGCTGCGGCTTGAGACGCTCGACGATCGCCTTTTCAAAGGGCAGGTCGTAGAACTCATGCGCACAGCGCCAGCGCGCGACTTGCTGTAACGGACGGCGGAACCAGTGTTCGGCCCCCCAGGCAAACCGGTTATAGAACTTGAACCGCTCGATCAACTCATGTTTCTGCTGACTCATCCACGGGCCGGATGAGCCGATGAAGTCGAATTCAGCCCATTCTTCAAGCGTCTCCGGCAGCCTGTAACCCTCGCGCACGACCGCCTCGGTAATGCGCGAGCCCGGATACGGCTTAAAATAGAAGACCGGCGTCTCGAACAAAGGGCTCATCGCGCGCAGGCGCTTGATCGTCGCCATGGATGCGCGCACGCTGGCGTCCGTCTCGTTGGGGAAACCGACGATGAACGGGAAGATCGCTCCGATGCCATGCCTGACACACATCTCGGCCGAATGAAAAATCTGCTCCATGGTGACATCTTTGGCCATCCAATCAAGCATTTCCTGTGATCCCGACTCAACACCGATCATCACTCGCCGCAGTCCGGAACGAACACAGAGCGCAAAGGCATCGTCGGGCATGCGGTAGCCCTGATCAGCACGCATCGTCGCTGTCCAGGTGAACCGCGATCCACGCTGCACGAACGCTTCCGCAATGGCAAAGACTCGCTTGGGGTGCGTAAAAAACGTCTCATCCTGAAATGCCAGTTCGGTGAAATGGTAGCGCTGCCAGAGATCATCAATCTCCTCGTCAAGCCTCGGCGGCGAGATAGCTACCCAGCGACGGTTGTATACGAACGGGTCGGCACAAAAGGCACAGCGGAAGTTGCAGCCAGCCGAGGAGATATAGTCGAGTTGTCGCTCGCCCTTGATCTCAAAATAGCGCTGCATGGGAATCAGCTCGTAGTTGTGGCGCGGCAGGTCGTCCAATTTCGTAAGTGGGCGCGGCGGATGTTGCACGGCGTGGCCATCCACTCGTGTGCTGGTCCCTCGAATACCGTTGGGCGTTTCGCCAGCGGCGAATGCATCAACAATCTCGCCGAACGTCACCTCGCCCTGAGCTTGGACCGTGATGTCAATCGAAGGTTCGTCCAACGTCTCGATCGGAAAGAGCGACGTATGCCAGCCGCCCCAGACCACAGGAAGGTCCGGCCGGTGAGCCTTCGCAGCCCGGGTGACCATCAACGCGTCACGAATTGGCGCACCGGTGAGCACCGAGACGCCGAGGCACAGCGCGTCACTGATTTCGTCCAGGATGGTTCTAACAGGATC
>JACCZH010000265.1 GCA_013696045.1 Chloroflexia bacterium | reverse complement strand
AGACCAACGGCCGCCATGCCGCCGACCAGAGCGCGCTTCCTCATCGGATGCAGCCCCAGATATCGAGTATAGCGGCTGGTCTGACGCGCACTATCGCCCCACTTGCCATGGATTGCGCCAGTGCCAGGCGCCGGCCCGAAGAGGTTATCCTGCCCATTGTCCGGCTGGTCGGACTTCTGTCCCTTGAACAGCATGCCCTTGCGGGTCATGACCCAATCAACGAGTCCCGGGCTGATCGCTTCGCCCAGCGCCATGGTGAAGGCGCCGCTGCCGATATATATCTCCGGTTGTGGATGCTGGACGGCATGCACGATCGCCTCTACCACGGCTTCCGGCTCATAGATAGGTGGCACCAGTTGCGGCTCAGCACCCATTCGGGAGCGAGCATGCTCGAAAAAGGGTGTATTGATGGTGGCCGGCATGATCAGTGTCACATGGATGTTGGGATGCTTATGCTCCATCTCCATTCTGAGCGCCTCGGAAAAACCTTTCACCGCATGCTTGGCCGCGGAGTAGGCTCCCTGCAGCGGAATGGAACGCTTGGATACGACCGAGCCAATGTTAATGAACGCGCCCTCGTCCTGCTGAACAAAGGCAGGCAGCGCGGCTTTCACTCCGTAAACCTGACCCATGTAGGTAACCTGGGTGATGTGTTCGATCTCCTCAATGGCCATGTCTTCGAGGACGGCGTACTCACTAACGCCGGCGTTGTTGATCCACGTGTCGATCCGGCCGAAGCGGCTCACGGTCTCCTCTGCCAATTTCTGGACCTCGTGCCATATGGCGACGTCAGTCACTACTGGATGCGCTGTTCCGCCGTGTCCGGTTATCTCAGCGGCAACTTCTTCAAGCGCGGCGCCGTTACGAGCAGCCAGGACAACCGACGCTCCGGCTTTTGCAAGCTCCGCGGCGGTCAGCCGGCCAATGCCGCTGGACGCGCCGGTAATAACGATAACTTGTTCATTGAGAGGTTTAGGCATGAGCGTTTCCTCACTGTCGAGAACGAGAATGTGATCGGAGCAGACAGATACGGGTACGGGCGATGACAAGCGACATGCCCGCAGAGAGTTCACTCATATCAGTGTAACGAATTGATTGTGGGCGGAAGGCTAGTTACCGGGATTCGTGCTCGGGGTCATACCCGCGTTCCGTGCGCAAGTGGCGTTCGTCGGCGGGCTCAATGTGGACGGTAACATCGGCCGGGCGGCTGAAGTCGTCTTCAACACGCCGGGCGACATTGCTGGCGATATCGTGAGCCTGGTCAACGCTCATCGCTGGATCAACCTGGATGTGGAGGTCGATCCAGACCCGGCCCTCAGCGCCACGGCTGCGGATGTTGTGGGTGCCCATGACGCCAGGCACGGTCAGGACGGCCTGCTCAATCTCGCGTGATTTGCGCACCGCTACATCTGATAGTGAAAGGGATGCGTCGCGAACGATGGACCATGCCCCCCAGCCAATTGCACCGGCAATGATCACCGACACCACCAGGTCGGCCCAATTCAGACCGATCCAGACTGCGATAAGTGACCCGATCACCGAGAGTGAGACAAAGATGTCGGTGAGCGTGTGACGCGAGTCGGCTATCAGTAGTGAGCTGTTAAGCTGCCGGCCCGCGCGCCGCTCCCAGAGCGTGACGAAGACATTCACGGCTAGCGTTGCGCCCATAACTGCGAAGCTCAAGCTTGTAACGTCCGGAGCGCCGCCGCTCTGAAGCCGGCTCCAGGCGCCTTGCAGAATGCCGAAAAGCGCCAGCATCATAAAGCTTGCGATGCCCAGTGAGGTCAGTGTCTCAAAGCGATGGTGTCCATATGGGTGGTTCGGGTCCGGCGGGCGACTGGCAACAGCCAGTGCGATGAGAGCCACAATGTTTGACGCGCCGTCAAGCAATGAGTGGAAGCCGTCGGCGCTCATCGCGAGCGAGCCGATGGCTAGTCCCATCCCAATCTTGGCTCCGGCGACGGCCACGTTCAGTCCGAGCACTACGAGAAGGACAAAGCGCACCCGCTGCTGACGGCTGTGATGACTGGCAACCGGGCGTTCAGGCGCAGTGCTCTTTTGGATATTGTTTTCCAGGATGATGTTCATCCGCTCTTCCAGAAGCCATAGGCCGGCGCGGATGCCGGCCCCGTAGATACAGTGTAGGCAGTGGAAAGATGGGAAGTCACGGTGTAACTCAGGCTTTAGCGTGGGCTAATTTGGCGTTAGGGGTAGAGTGCAGAACTTGAATTCGTGCGGGCGACCGCCCCGGTCGTCCGCACGAAGAGGTTTGTTCTGCCTCATATCGCGTTCCCGTTGAATGCAGCCGCGATTACTACACCGTCGTTGGCTCTTCTTCAAAGGAAGCGTTGGTGAAGACCTCGCTGACGTCGTCGAGGTCGTCCAGTGCTTCGAGCAGGCGCATCGTTGTTGTGGCCTGGTTTCCTTCGATGTCGACCGTCATCTGTGGGATGCGGGTGATGCCCATGTCGTCGATGTCAAATCCACCCCCGCGCAGGTTGTCGGCCACCAGGCTGAGAGACGTCGGTTCGGTGGTGATGACGACCGCTTCGTCCTCGCTGGCGACATCCGACGCGCCGGCGTCAATGGCTTGCAGTTCGATCTCGTCCGCGTCGTGGCCATTGAGCCCGATCGTAATCTGGCCCACGGCGTCAAACTGCCAGGCAACCGTGCCGGTCTCTCCTAACGAGCCACCGTGGCGGCTGAACGCCTGGCGCACCTCGGCAGCAGTGCGGTTGCGATTGTCAGTCAACGCAATCGCCATGACCGCGACGCCGGCCGGACCGTAGCCTTCGTAGACGACAGTCTCATACGAATCACCATCAGAGCTCGCTCCGCTGCCCTTGGCGACCGCCCGGTCGATGGTGTCGTTCGGCATGCCGTCACGCTTGGCGCGCTCTATCGCCATACGCAGGCGCACGTTCGCGCTCGTGTCCGCGCCGCCCTCACGTGTCGCGACCTGAATCTCGCGTGAGTATTTCGAAAAATTCGCCCCCCGTTTATTGTCGTTAATCGCCTTCTTGCGCTTGATCGAGGCCCATTTAGAATGACCGGCCATGCTGTAACTCCCCTGGTATGAAAGATCTGCTCATGCGTGACGAGCCCAAAACGCCATCGTGAACGCCGCCGCAATGCTGCATGTAAACACCTAATTATGGCATGAGGTGGCCGTGGACTGCACTCGCACCTATTGCGATTGTTTCCGAAACGTTCTAATCTGCGCCATCGGCGGTGAGAGGGATTTTCGTAGAGGCGTAGTACATGCGCCTGGCGCACCGCCATGATGGTTGGGGCAAGGCGTTTCTGCATGACGCCTCTATGAATGGGAGCACATTGTTGAGAAAAAACACAGCCAAGGAGAAGATGCTGTCCGGGAAGCCGTCGTTTGGCTACGCGCTGGGACTGGGGTCGGCGGTGGCGGCCGAGGCGCTGTCGAACTGCGGGATTGATTTTATCCTGCTCGATACCCAGCACGGCTCTTTCGGCCAGGACGCGGCCAATATCGCACTGCTCGCCATGCGGACCGCCTCGGCTGTTCCCATGGCTCGCGTGGCCAGAAATGACTATACGCTGATTGGCCGTTTGCTCGACGAGGGTGCGATGGGCATCGTCATACCAATGGTCAACAATGTGGAAGACGCCAAGCGCGCCGCCGACGCCTGCCGCCTCCCGCCGGTCGGTAACCGCTCCTGGGGCTGGGGTGGCGCCGCCCGTTACGGTAACGACTACCCCGACGAGATCAACAACGAGATGTTCGTAGCCGTCCAGATCGAGAGCATCACCGCGGTTGAAAACGCCGAAGCCATCATGGCCGTCGACGGCGTCGACGGCTGCTGGGCCGGTCCGGCCGACATGGCGCTCTCGATGGGCATCGATCCTCGCAACGCCGGCCAGGACGACCGCCACATCCGCGCGCTGGAGCGGGTCGTCGAAGCCTGCAAGAACACCGGCAAAATCCCCGGCATCGCTGCTGGCACTCCCGAAGAAGCCAAGATGCGCGCCGGCCAGGGCTTCCAGTACATCACCGCCGGTAGCGACCTCGGCTTCATGCTCTCCGGGGCGGCCAAGGGTTTGGAGCTGCTGAACGGTCAGGGCTGATCAGGCTGGTTCCCGGAGGTGGTTTCAATCCTGATTGTCGAACCCGGGAGGACACGCAAGCGTCCTCCCGGGTTCGAGTTTTTGGCATTGCTTCAGCTGATACAGGGGATAGACGCGTCTGGGTACGTGT
>JACCZH010000252.1 GCA_013696045.1 Chloroflexia bacterium | reverse complement strand
GGCGTGTACTCGGCGTAAAGCTCCTGGAGCGACTGGATAAACCCGTCAACCGTCTTCGGCAGGTCGGGACGGTCCTGCTTGAGATAGCCTTCCCAGTTAACCCAGCGGCGGATAAACTCGCGATCATAGCCGCCCTCGTCGAGGATCACTTTGGCCATGGCCAGCAACACTGGAACCTCAGAACCCGGCCAGGTCGGCATCCAGTAGTCGGCCATCGATGCCGTGTTGGAGAGCCGCGGGTCCATGACGGCAATCTTCGCGCCCTTCATCTTGCCTTCGATGATTCTCTGGGCGTGAGGGTTGAAGTAGTGGCCGGTCTCCAGGTGCGACGAGATGAGCAGAATGAAACGGGCGTTGGCATGGTCCGGCGACGGGCGATCGATGCCCATCCAGAAGGCGTAGCCGGTGCGCGCCGATGCCGAGCAAACGTTAGTGTGCGAGTTGTGGCCGTCGACGCCCCAGCTCTGGAGAACCTTCTCCATGAAGCCGTCCTCGCCCGGCCGGCCGACGTGGTACATGATCTCCTTGTGACGCTTCTCGATCAAAGCGGTGCGGATTTTCTCTGCGATGGTGTCCAGCGCTTCGTCCCAGGTAGTGCGAACCCATTTGCCCTCACCTCGCTTGCCGGCGCGTTTCATGGGATAGAGGATGCGTTCGGGATCGTAGACCTGGTTGACAGTGGCCGGTCCCTTGGCGCAGTTGCGTCCGCGCGAGCCGGGATGCGTCGGGTTGCCTTCGAGCTTCTTGATTCGTAGCGTCTCTTTGTCAACGTAGGCCAGTAAGCCGCAGGCGGCCTCGCAGTTGAAACAGATGGTAGGCACGATAGTGTAGTGCCGCTCGACCTTCTCTGGCCATGCTTTAGGGTCGTATTCCACCCAGTCGTCCCACTTGTCGGGCGGCGGGTAGGAGCGCAGTCCGCTGGTATCTCCGGGATGCCAGGGCTCCGACGTTGCCGCCGACGCCTCAGCCATCCTCAGGGCACGGCCCAGCTCTGCTGGATCAGGACGGTTGCTCTTTGTGCGTTTGCTCTCGACAGGCATGTCTCATCTTCCCAGTCTCTTAAACGGTAGATCTTCAACATTCTACAGGGGATAGGGACGACACGCTGGAGCCGGCACAACCCGTTGACATCCGGTGTTCTGTCGGCGATGATGGCCTCATACTTCTTCATATGAGGGCTTCTGTTTTGACGTGGGAACAGCGCGGTGCGTTACTGCCGCCCGTTGCCATGTTCTCGACGCAATCGCAGGAGGGGAGGGGAGCACGATGTCCGTCCGGGCCACGGTTCTTTGTGAAAACTCGGTCTACGGTAACGGCGGGGCGGTTGCAGCGCACGGCTGGTCGGTCTGGCTTGAGACACCCGCCGGGACGTTCGTGTTCGATACTGGCCGAGGAGACACATTGCTCACCAATGTGGCCTTCTTTGGTATTCCGCTTGCGGACGCTCGGGCCATTCTGCTTAGTCACCATCACAACGACCACACCGGCGGGCTGCTCGACACGGTGCGCGCTATGCTTCACGGCTCGAGCCGGGAGTGTGTGCCGGTTTATGCCCATCCTGACCTGTTCAAGGACAGTTTCTACGATAACAAGGGCAAGCTGGGTTTCAGTGGCTTGCCACATACGCGTGGCGCTCTGGAGTCGTCCGGCGCTGATTTTCAGCTGTCAACGGAGTGGCGGGAGATCGCGACCGGACTGTACATGACGGGCGAGGTCCCACGTCACACAATCTATGAAATCGGCGACCTCAACCTGAAGCACTATGACAAGGCGGGCCAGATTGCCGTCGATCCGATCCGTGACGACCAGACGATTGTGATCGACACGGTGGACGGTCTGTTCGTCGTGCTTGGCTGCTCGCACGCCGGTCTGATCAACATCCTGTCTTATATAAGCGAGCAGACAGGTAAAACTCGCTTTCACACGATCATGGGAGGCACCCATCTTGGACCGGTTGGAGAGGAGCAGGTCGCGCAGACGATCGCTGCGCTGCATGAACTCGACATCGGGCGCATCGGCACTTCACATTGCACCGGGCCGAAGGTTGCCGCGCGGATGGCCCACGAGTTTGGCGATCGCTTCTTTTTCTGCAGTGTCGGAACGATTGTGGAGTCATAGCAGGAGCTACCAGAGGAGTCGAGCTCGTGAGCAACTACCCTCGTTACCTGTGGGGCATTCTTGCCAGTGTGCTCATTGTGGTAGTTGCCTGCGGAGAATCAGAGCAGACAACGGATAACGGTGCGGGTTACGAACCCAGCACTGAAGAGTGCAATTTCACCGCGGTAGGCAGCATGGAACTGATTGCCACTCTCGAAGAACTGACGAGCCGTTCTTCCCTGGTCGTCGTCGGAACGATTGTCGAGGTACAAGCGCCGGTCTGGGGACCGGAGGTTACGTCGAGGGATGGGTCTTTTCGCTACATCGAGACGCATTACATCGTTCGTGTAGAGGATCGGTTGCAGGGTGACGCGGGAGACACGTTGATCGTCCGCGAACCGGGCGGGAGCATTGATGGCTGCACGCAGACATATTCCCCACAAACTCATATGGGCATCAATCAGCGCGCGTTGCTCTTCCTGTCCGATCCCGCGGACCGTCCTCAGGGAACAACGTACTCGGTTGTGGGAGGCGATCAAGGTTACTGGTCCGTTAACAAGGATCAGACCGTGCAAGCCAGAGAGAGCCATTTTGACGAGTACAAC
>JACCZH010000250.1 GCA_013696045.1 Chloroflexia bacterium | reverse complement strand
AGCCAACTCTTCCAAGTTTCGCTGGGATAACATGGCCGCCTGGAACACCCTCTTCATGGACGAACTGAAGTCCATCGTCGCTGGTGGGGTTGCCACGGCGCGGTAGGTAATCGCGCCGTCCTCCCGGCAGAGAGCCCTCACTCCGCAACTACGTCTGGGGGGAGGGCTTTTCACGCCGGTATGTCTCCGGGGCAAGCAGTGCGAACAGAATCCCTGAGGCAACCACCATGCCTCCGGTAATGTACAGCGCGGTCTCGGTTGTCAGGATGTCGGCGGCAGCGCCCAGAAACAGCGGGCCGGCCACGTAGCCGGCGTCAGCCAGCATTCTGTACATGCCCATCGCCGAAGCATTCATCCCCGGCGGGGCACTGTCGGCCGCGTAGGCTGCCGGGGCGGGCCCTGAAATCCCTATGGCCACCGCCCAGGCGAAACACGACAGGATAAACCAGAGAAAGCTCGGCGCGAGCGCGAACATTACCATCGACCCGCCGCTAATCAGCGTGCTCGGCACGATCACCGACTTGCGGCCAAAGCGGTCAACCAGCATTCCACTTGGGTACGCAAGGGTTAACCCGACAATACTGATAAGCGCCAGACCGATACCGATCTGCCCGGGAGTAAGGCCCAGCTTACTGTTGGCCAGCGTTGGAATCAAATTGAACAGCGCGCCGGTACGGGCAAAGAACGCCGTGAACGAGACAATGGCGACCAGCACAAATCCGATCTGCGCGGAGAAGAGCCGCAGCTGCTTCCGAAATGACACTCCGCTGCTGGTAAGGATGCCTCCCTCAGCATCGCGCCCGCGCGTCTCGGGAATCCGCGTCCAGGCCAGCGCCGTGACCCCAGCGCCGAGAATCGAATACAGGAAGAATGGCGTGGAGAGCGAAAAATACTCCGCCAGAAAACCGCCGGGCAGCGGACCCAGCCCGACCGCAAACAGGAAGGTGCCCTGATAAATGGACATCAGCCGGCCACGGTTAGCCGGTACCGAGAGATCGGCAACCACAATCTGGGTGCCGGTGATCACCATCGCCGCGCCGGCTCCGGCGATAAACCTGCCCCCCAGAAAGAGCCAGTAGCTATCAGCCAGGGCGCAGACCAGGTTGCCACCAACCGTGATCGCACCGCCCGACGCCAGGGCAGCCCTCCGGCCAAAGCGATCCGCGATCTGACCGGTTGGAACGTTCATCAAAAAACGGGCCGCGCCGTAGATCGCGATCGTCAAGCCAATGGCGGTCGAGGAAACGCCAAACTCCTGAGCATACAGCGGCACAACCGGCACAATGCTGCCGAAACCAAGCTGGTTGACGAAGATCAGCACACACACCCAGACCAACGCCTGGTTGTCGCGATAGGTCTGCGCTATGCGCTCCACGGGTCCCTGGCGTGACTGTGCTGGTTTTGCCACTCATTCACCTGTAATTGTCATCCCGAGGCACGAGGGATCCGTAATCCTTTGCAGTGACACCGAGAAACGGATCCCGCCACCCATAGGGTACCCGGCTCGGGATGACAGATAAGACCCCGTCATTCCTGAACCATCCCAGCCTCGCCAAGACTGGCACATCATAGCGCCGATTGGGTTGTGAAACGCGAGGAGGTCAGGATTTTGCGTGCTCGCGATGGGCAGTGATTGTGGAGATCAGGACCTGGTCCATGAAATCGGTCAGCTCGCTGAGGATGCGGGCCGCCCGGCGGGTGCTGACGTTCTCTTCCTCGATATAGCGGATCACAGCATGGATCACCGGCCAGCGAAAGAAGAGGAATGCCTCAAGGGCGTCGGAGGTCGAAAGACCAACACGCGACGAGTAAAACCCATATTGCCGGCCGATAGCCCGGCTGCGGTCCAGAATCTCTTCCCGCGCGCCCCGCCCACTGACATAGCGAATTGTCAAATCGACCATCTGCCGGCCAAGTGGCCGTAACTCCGCCAGGGTGCGAGCATCGTATGAGTGATACCACGAGTGTGTGCTGGCTTCATGCAGATAGTCGCGCTCGTAGCCCGAGAGCGACATGTTGGTCAACAGCTGCCTGCTCATCCTGCGCCGTGGACGTTGCTCGCCTTGCATAAACGAGCGCAGATCGTCCTCGCTGTAGCGCCGGTGGCCGCCCGGCGTGCGGAACACCGGAATCTTGCCGCTGTCGCTCCAGCGCCGCAGCGTCGATTGATCGACACCCAGAATCTTGCAAGCGGCGTCAATCGAGAGCCAGCGTCCATCTTCCTGGGGTGTATCCGCCGCCTCGGAACGAGACCTATGGTCACGCGCCGGAGTCGATCCTTTCTGGCCGGAAGAGCGATCGTCCTCCCAGTCGCTGCGATCTGGCGATGGCGAAAACGGACTCATCATCTCTCCCGTCCTTCGGCTCGAGCTGCTCTTCAGATTCATGCTTGTCTGGATTCGGACCCTACTCTAGCATGCCTGTGTGACGTGCAGTCCCGAAATTTGGAAAGCATCCTAAAGCATGAGTGAGCCAGAGACTTGAGG
>JACCZH010000235.1 GCA_013696045.1 Chloroflexia bacterium | reverse complement strand
GTCTATGGGTCTGGCGCGCTCGGACTGCTCCTCATGTTCGCAATTGTGGCATCCGCGACGCTGCAAGTGATCATCTCAACGGTCAATATGGCAGCACAAATAACCGGGACCTCGTCTGCTGGTAGAGAGATCCCTGGTGTGAAAGACCTCCTGTTCACGTATACGGTCTTCGTTCTGGCGGTTGTGGCACCGCTCGCGAGCGCGGCCTACTCGCAAGCCGGCAAGAACCTCGCCTCACACAGTTCGGGCCCCATCGCCAGACCACTGGCGCTGCTGTATCGCCGCGACGTAACCACTGTCGTGCAAGCTCTACTGGCACTTGGGCTGGTGATCGGCGTCGGGTTTACCCTGCGAGCGTTTATCCTGATTCTTACCGCGACAGGCTAACCATCCCGCGTCGTTTTTCTGTCACAAGTCCTCACGTCGTGCGTTCTAACTCGTGACGGTCGTTGTGCACGACGCCCGGGACAGTAACCACCACAACCGAATACACGGAAGGAGCGCAACATGCGACGCAGGATCACAGTAACTTTGGTGCTCGGCCTGGTCATTGCATTAACGATGGTGTGGCCGAGTAACGCGTTGGGACAATCGTCCACACGCACAGCGTGGACCCACCTGATGGATCCCGCTGGACAGCAGATTGGTTTTGCACGCTTCTACGAATTGCGAGGTGGGCAGGTCTTCATTCTCGTTCATGCAACCGGATTGGCCCCGGGTCTGCACGGCATGCACGTTCACACCACCGGCGCCTGTTCCCCCGACTTCGCCGCGGCAGGCGGACACTTCAACCCTACTGGCAGTCTGCATGGTTCACACGCTGGCGACCTTGGGAATCTGTCTGCCAACGCCGCCGGCCGGGCGACGACGATCAGATTCACCCAGCAGTTCACGCTATCCGCAGGACAATTCTCGCTCTTCGACGCCGACGGCAGCGCCCTGGTGATTCACGCCGGGGAAGACGACCTCGTCACTGACCCTACTGGCAACAGTGGCGCGAGAATAGCCTGCGGAGTGATTCAACCTGTCGAGAGCCCAAACTAGCACCGAACTGAACGCCTGAAATACACGAACGGAGGAAACAACCATGAGCGGTCGTGATCTCATCTGGGACCGGCTCGGCGCGCTGAGCGGCATCGTGTTTGTGACACTCTTCATCATCGGAACCAGTCTCAGCCCGGACGGAGACCCGCCTTCGCCGGGGGCGGAACCAGCGGTTCTTGCGAATTTTCTCGCGGGCAACGGTGACGTCTTTGGTCGTCAGGCCAGCTTGCTACTCGCTGCCACATTCTTCCTGATCTGCTTTGTGTCGTACTTGCGGCGGCACCTGCAACGCCACGGGGGAGAGAACGACTGGTTAGCGTCCGCCGCGTATGCCGGTGGTCTCATCGCAGCCGGACTCTTTCTGGTCATGGGTAGCCTTGGAGTGGCGCAGGGCGTGGCGATCAACGAGGGCGTTGACATCCAGGTCTCCAGCACGTTGTACGTACTTACCTGGGACTTCATCGATGCGATCGGCCCGCCCATGGGCCTACTGATCGGCGCGACATCGGTGGCCGGCATTCGTTACGGTGCATTCCCAGGCTGGGTGAGCTGGACCGGCGTTCCCATCGCAGTCGCGCTCGTTGCCGGCACAATTCTCTCGATAACCTGGTTCGGATTCGTGTTGTCCCTGCCCTGGTTCGTCCTTGTGTCCAGTGTGCTACTGGTGCGGAACCGGAAGGACATTCCCGCCCCGGACCTACGCACCGCCGAGGGCATAGCGCAAATCATCTAATGCGCTCGCCCGCATCATCGCGGGGTGGATGTCTCCACCCCGCGATTCCAGCGGAACACCCTATGATAAAATGTCGCCGTAACGTGGTGCTGTGTTTGCGCCGCGCCCATAATCTATCCGCCGACGTAGCTCAGTTGGCAGAGCAGCTGTTTCGTAAACAGCAGGTCCGGGGTTCGAATCCCCGCGTCGGCTCCCTTCAGGCAAATTCAGAGTTTGGGCCTTCCTCGTTTCTGGATTGACGAATCCCAACTACAAAATGTGCTATTGACGCGGAACATAAATGCGCTTATGATGCTTTTGGTTTCGCATTTTCGTCACCATGTTGGTTGTGTTTTCTGGGCTCTCCTATGAGTTACCGGATTCCGTTGTCATCATGAGAAGGGACAGGCATGAGCGCCAAGAGTCCGCGTAACCTCCACGACAAGATCTACGCCAATTGGGAGCGCTTCTATCATGAGGGCCGGATCGACCGGCGCACCCTGGTGAAAGCGGCCATGGTGTGGGCCGGGGGCGCAGGCGCCATGAGCGCGCTCTCCGCTTGCGGCAGTGACGATGCCGATGGCAACACACCAGCAGCCGGCGGGGCCGCGACCAACACGGCGGACTCCGGCGGAGCGGCCACCGAGCCTGCCGGAGACAGTGAGTCAACCGAGACGACTGGCGACGCAACGGCTGCAACCGGCGGTGAAGCGGCAACCGAGGGCGGAACGCTTCGGGTCATTTTCAGTGAGTCAGACCTGCCTACCATGGACCCTCACATGCACAACTTGCGAACCGGAATTATTTTCTTCTATCACACCCACGACAATCTAGGTGTGCGCAACGCGGATACCAACCAGGTCGAGCCATGGCTGGCCGAGAGTTGGGAGAACATTGAGCCAACCGTCTGGGAACTGAACCTGCGCGAGGATGTGACGTTCCACAACGGCGATCCGTTTACCGCTGAGACGGTCAAGTGGAACTGGGAGCGAATCATCGACCCCGAGCAGGCAAGCCAACAGATTGGCAACCATGCCGCGATCGCCAGCGTCGAAGTCATTGATGACTATACGGTACACGTCACGACGACCGAGCCCTACCCGATCTTCACCGAACGCCTGCAAAACTTCCAGATGATTCCCGAACAAGTCGCTCAGGCGGAGGGCGACGCCTACCTGGCCGAGACTCCGATCGGCACCGGACCGTACAAGTTCGTCGAGTGGCGGCGCGGCCAGGAGATCATTCTGACTCGCAACGACGATTACTGGAACCCAGAGGTCCAGCCAGCTTACAAGGATCTTATCCTGCGCATTGTGCCTGGCGTCCCAACGCAGCTGGCCGAGCTGCTGGCTGGAAACGTCGACATCGTGCGCGTTGTCCCGTTCGATCAGATGCAGACGGTAGAAAACTCAGGCATCGCGACGCCAAAGGTCCAGGCGATTCTGCGCGTCGGATTCACCCGGCTGGATGCGATGGGCCGCTCCGGCCCCACCCCATTCGAGGATGTGAAGGTGCGCAACGCCGTCAACCATGCGGTGGACATCCAGGGTTACATCGATACCTTGCAGCCGGGTGGCGACCGCGCGCCGGCGTTGGTAAACCCGAAGCACTTCGGTTTCGATCCGACAATTGAGCCG
>JACCZH010000234.1 GCA_013696045.1 Chloroflexia bacterium | reverse complement strand
GCGCACAGGTCACCGATGTCGGCAGCTCGATTCTGGTCCCGGTCGGTGCGCCCACTCTGGGGCGTGTGATCGACGTTCTCGGTCAGCCTATTGACCGGTTGGGAGCGATTGAGGGCGCGGAATACCGTGGCATCCATCAGAGTCCCCCACCGTTCTCCGAGCAATCGACGTCAGTCGAGGTGTTCGAGACAGGCACCAAGGTTATCGACCTGATCGCACCGTTTACCAAGGGTGGTAAGTCCGGTGTCTTTGGCGGCGCGGGAACCGGCAAGACCGTTATCATTCAGGAAATGATTCGCAACATCGCATCAGAGCACGGTGGATACTCCGTTTTCATCGGCGTGGGTGAGCGCACCCGTGAGGGCACAGCGCTACGCGGAGAGATGATCGAATCCGAGGTGCTCGACAAGGCTGTGTTGATCTTCGGCCAGATGAACGAGCCGCCGGGCGCGCGTCTGCGTGTTGGATTGACCGGCCTGGCCGTGGCGGAGTATTTCCGTGACGAGGGCCGCGATGTGCTGGTCTTTATCGACAACATCTTCCGTTTTGTGCAGGCGGGCTCCGAGGTGTCGGCGTTGCTCGGCCGTATGCCGAGCGCCGTGGGTTATCAGCCAACGCTGGCAACCGAGATGGGCGCGCTCCAGGAGCGCATCACCTCGACCCAGACCGGCTCGATCACGTCTCTGCAAGCCATCTACGTCCCAGCTGACGACTACACCGACCCTGCGCCGGCGACAACGTTCGCTCACCTCGACGGTACGATTTCGCTTGAGCGCGCGCTGGTGGAGCAGGCGCTCTATCCGGCTGTTGACCCGCTGGCATCGACGTCGCGTATTCTTGACCCGAACATCATCGGCCAGGAACACTATGACACCGCCCGCGAGGTCCAGCGGGTCTTGCAGCGCTATCGCGACCTGCAGGACATTATCGCCATTCTGGGTATGGAAGAGCTGAGCGACGAGGACAAGATCACCGTCTCGCGCGCGCGGCGCATCCAGCGCTTCCTGACCCAGCCGTTCTTTGTTGCCGAGCAGTTCACCGGTAATCCGGGCCGCTATGTTGAGCTGACCGAGACGGTGCGCGGCTTCAAGGAGATTCTGGAAGGCAAGCACGACAACTTGCCGGAGCAGGCGTTCTACATGGTCGGTACCATCGATGAGGCTGTCGAGAAGGCCCAGCAGATGGAGTCGGAAGGGTAAATACCCTCCCGACCCAAAGATGCCCACACCCCCAAAACCCTCTCCCATGCGTGGGAGAGGGGAGCATCAGGAGGAAATATAGATGGCTACCGCGGGTCCAAAGTTAACAGTTGAAATTGTTACCGGCGAGAGAGTCGTCTATTCTGAAACCGGTGTCGACATGGTTGTCGCGCCGGGGGCGGAGGGCCAGCTTGGTATCCTGCCACGCCACGCGCCGCTTTTCAGTCTCCTGGCGGGAGGCGAGCTGCGAGTCAAGCGTGGCGGCAGTGAGGAATCCCTGGCCGTATTCGGCGGCTTTCTTGAGGTTGCCAATGACCGGGTATTGATTCTGTCTGACACCGCCGAACGCATTGAAGAGGTAGACGTCGAGCGTGCGGAAGCCGCCCGCCAGCGTGCTGAGGACGCTCTGCAACAGGCTCGCAGCGGTGGCGGTTTGAACATGGCCCAGGCTGAAGCCGAGCTGCGGCGGGCGCGTGTGCGGCTGGCCGTCGCCAACAAGCACGGCCGTCGTCCGAGGGGTAGCGGCGCCGCGCCGCGTGCTCCCGGAGAGTCGTAGCGTACCCAGCGCTGACACCATCCTGACGGGCTGGCCCGTGTGCCGGCCCGTGGTTTGTGTGGCTGATTCGTCTGAACCCTGGTGCCCGGTCTGATCTCCTGCCAGATAGTACACTCACAACCAGTCGACCTGTGACTGTTAGTCGAGAGGTAAACGCATGCTGAGCAGCGCACCAACACGCCTGAATACGCAGACCGACGATGCAGTTTCACGGATTGTGATACAAGGCGGCGCGACATTACGCGGAAATGTGCGTGTCAGCGGCGCCAAGAACGCAACCCTGCCGATCATGGCAGCCGCGCTTCTGACCGATGAACCCTGCACCCTTGAAAATGTTCCCATGCTTGAAGACATCTTCGTGATGACCGATCTGCTGCGCATTCTTGGCGCGGAGGTAGAGATCGACGAAAGCAACCACCGGGTGCGTATTCATGCCCGTGATATCAAGACACACTGTGCCCCACAAGAGCTGGTCGAGCGCATGCGCGCGTCGTTTCTGGTGTCCGGTCCAGTGCTGGCCAGAACCGGCAAGCTACAGACAGGGGCGCCGGGCGGCTGCAAGCTGGGAAGCCGTCCGGTGGACGTCGATGTGCGCGGTTTCAAGCGCATGGGCGCTGAAGTGTTCGTCGGTGATGGTTACTACAAGATGGACGCGGGCCGGCTGGTGGGTGCTGAGATCTACATGGATTACCCCAGTCATACCGGCACCGAAAATCTCCTTATGGCGGCCACTCTGGCTCGAGGCTCCACGACGATTGTCAACGCCGCCTCGGAACCGGAGATTATCGGCCTGGGTAATGCCCTGCGTGAGATGGGCGCTCGTGTCCATGGTGTCGGCACTCCGCACATCCGCGTCGACGGCGTTGAGCGGCTGCGTGGTTTCCATACCGCTATTATCCCGGATCGCCTTGAAGCTGGAACCTTCGCAATCGGCGCGGTGGTCAGTAAGGGCGAAGTTGTGCTGGAACGGGTCGCCGAGTCTGACATGTTGCCGCTAACCTACAAACTGAGAGAAGCAGGCGCGCAGGTATGGTGGAGCGAGAGCTCGATGATGGTGCGCTCCGGCAAGCGGCTTGAGCCGGTAGAGATCCAGGCGCTGCCGTTTCCAGGGTTCCCGACCGATTTGCAGGCTGCTTTCGCGGTTTTGATGACACAAGCCGAGGGTACCAGCCGGGTCTTTGAGCGGGTTTTTAACGACCGTCTACGGTACATTGGCGAGCTGCGCAAGATGGGTGCGCAGGCAGAGCAGGTTACCAGCCAGGAGGCGCGTTTTACTGGACCCACGCCGTTGACTGGCGCCGACGTCTCCGCTCTGGACATCCGTTCAGGAGCATGTCTCATTCTGGCCGGACTGATCGCCGAAGGGCAGTCATCGGTAGATCAGATTCATCATGTGCGCCGTGGGTATGAGGATATTGTGGGCAAATTCTCGTCACTGGGGGCGGATATCAGCTACGTCTGAGACGTTCAAGTACTGTGATAGACTGATTTTTTCTGACGCCGCGCGAGGGTGTTGCTCTCGGCGGTGGCAGTTTGTCTGTGCCATTTTTCGGTTGTTCTAGGGTGGCCGGTGTGGCATTGGGAAGCGGGACGTGGGAAAACAGCTAGGTATCGACCTTGGGACGGCCAACGTTCTGGTATTCGTGCGTGGACGCGGGATCGTCATTAACGAGCCTTCCGTTGTCGCGATCTCGGCCCGTGATGGCCGCGTGCGAGCGGTGGGGCTTGAGGCGCGCAATATGCTTGGCCGCGAGCCACGCGAGACGATCGAGGTTGTGCGTCCGATGCGCGACGGCGTGATAGCCGACTACGTCGTTACTCAGGAAATGCTGCGCTATTTCATCAACAAGGCTGTTGGACGGTTCTCGCTCACCCGGCCGGATGTCATGCTGTGCGTTCCCGCCGGAGTGACCGGTGTCGAGCGCCGGGCTGTCCGCGACGCCGCGCTGCATGCCGGTGCTCGACGCGCCTACCTGATTAGCGAACCGCTGGCGGCAGCGATTGGCGCGCGAGTTCCGGTGGCTGATCCAAGTGGGAATCTCATCATCGACATCGGCGGTGGCACCACCGAGGTAGCCGTGATCTCGCTCAATGCCTGCGTGGTGGCTAAATCCATCCGGGTCGGCGGCAACAAGTTTGACGAGGCGATCGCCAACTACATCAAGCGCAAATACAATCTGAGGATCGGGGAGCGCACCGCTGAGGAAGTGAAGATTGCCATTGGCTCGGCGATGCCGCTGGACGACGATGTCGTGATGGAAGTGCGCGGCCGTGACGAAGTGGCTGGCCTGCCACGTACCATTCGCATCCACGGCAATGAAGTTGTCGACGCCATCACCGAGCCGCTCGAAGCCGTCATCGGCGCGGTACGCGCTGTGCTGGAAGAAACCCCACCCGAGCTCTCGTCCGACATCATCGACAAGGGCATGATTCTCACCGGCGGCGGCGCCTTGCTGCGCGGCTTGAGCGACCTGCTCACCGAGGTGACCGGTGTCCCCTGCTACGTCGCCGACGACCCTCTTTCAGCCGTAGCGATTGGAACCGGCCTGGCGCTGGAATACTTCGATATTTTGCGCGATTCGCTGGAAGAGCCGTAGACTTAAGATGCGACGATATTGACGCGGGGAAGCGGTAGTCAATCTCAATGGGATCCAATAGACGATGTTATTAAGGAGATTCTTGACGGTAGCGTTCAGCCTACCAACGAGGATGCCTCTGCAATAATCACAAGGATGGCGACGGCTCCATTTGACGCGAGGCGTCGTGAGCTTTCGCAACCATTACTCGACGTGATTCGTCAACATGGTCAGAGTGCCCCAGCCTCTTCAACAGAATTTTCCCATCACTGGGCAAAGCACGTCCTCGGCGATGGGCAATGGGCGTCTTCGACGAGTGAGGCAACCTACTTCCACGATCTTCGGCAAGCAATTCTGCACCCAAAGTCCCGGCTCGTGCTTCACCGGCTACCAAACAGGCGAAGCCGCGCGATCATCATGACGTACACGATACACGTCATTCCACTGGAGCGTCTCGGTCCTAAGAACGGCCCTGAACTCGTTGTCGTGTGCTCCGCAAATACTGGTAACATTCTTACTGAATATATGGTGAAATTGTCCTCCGACATTACTTCAAGACCGGGAACGATATGGTTACGCAGGTAACACCGGAGATTCGCGAAGCCATTGACGGGTATTTGGACGGTCTCGCCCGTAAGTGGGATGAGGCGCTCGATATCATCGCCCAATGGGATGAGCTTGATCCTCTCGATCAAGACGTGTTTGATGCCGAGTGGCCGCTGACCATTGACTATCTCAACCGATTGCGGGACTATCGTCAGCAGGGTATGTTTTCCACCATTCAAGAACGATGGTTTCAGAAGTTGCAGCGGGATATGTACGGACATGAGCCTGACCTTG
>JACCZH010000216.1 GCA_013696045.1 Chloroflexia bacterium | reverse complement strand
GCCCTGGGGCCAAGACGCCCCGGCGGGGCGTCTCTACCGGGCTCCTCGCGAATGTCTGTGAGGATTTCCGTTGCTCCGGGGATAAGACGCCCCAGCGGGGCGTCTCTACATGTTGAATGCGAAGCGTGTGTAACCGTGCTGGTCTGGGGGACCGGGCGCAACCCACATCTCGCCCTCGGAAGGACGGGCGATGACCGAGGCGAAGGTGATGTAGTCGCCTGGACCGTCGCCCAGGTGGCGGCAGATGGCGTCCGGCGTGTTCTCGCGGTCGCGGCAGAACTCCATGGCGGTCTCTGGAGTGATCTCGCCACTGCGCGACAGAATCAGTTCCTTCATGCGGTCCAGCCGCAGGCAGCTGTTGTGGTGGCGGTCTGCCTCGGACATCTCGCAGTCGCCCAGTTCCGGCGCGACGAAGTGATTGGAGTGCGCCAGCACGCCATCCTCCGCCTCAAGCCGGGCCTCGCGCTCGACGGCCAGCTCCATGTCCACCGCCCTGCCTGAGCGCTCCATCATCAGGACGTTGCGCGAAGACGCCCTCGGGATGTTGGCCAGTTTCTGCAGCGCCGCGTCGATCGAGTCATGCTCAAGCACCGTCCGCGACAGCAGATAGCGCGGGAAGCCAGCCCGCCAGTTGCCGGTGTTCAGGAAGTTGGCGAAGACCGCCATGCCCCGGTTATTGATGCCGATATACGAAATCTGCCCGGCCGGGGTCAGCATCAGCAGCGACGGCTTGTCATCCGGAATGATTTTCGTCACGATGCCAATGTCACGCGTTCCGGCCGGCAGGTCAGCGTTCTGCCCGGAAATCGGAATACCGTCGGCGGTGTGCTTGCCGGAGATCGCAAACGTCGTGCATTCGTGCGCCAGCGCCTCGCGCGCCATGGCGGCCTCTTCCGTGCCGTCCTCGCCCGGCGCGACCGCAAGCTCGGCCCGCAGCTGCAGGATGTAGGCGTCTTCGAGTGTGATCTCAGCCCCCTGGGACAACCCGCCCAACTCCTCGGCAAAATGCGGAGCGTGCTCCTGGATAAACGGGATGTAGAGCCGTGCCCGTCGCCGGGCAGTGGCGCGGTCAACGTCCTTGGCCTCCAGCTTGCCGAGCGCCATATTCAGGTGCCGGTGCACCAGCTCGCCGGCCTGTTTGCCGTGTTGCCGGCCAATCTCGTGGTTGCTGCCGCGAAACTCAAAGGATGGAAATGCTGCGCTCATCCTGTGCCCCTCTCGATATCCTCGATCACTGCATCAGCTCGCACCCGCGCCATCGTCAAGGCGTCAACATACTCGCCTTCACGAAACGCAAACGCCCTATGTGTGCCCTCTATCGTAAAGCCAAACTTCTGATAAAGATAGATAGCGTGCGCGTTGTCGCTGTAGACCGTTAGCTCCACCCGCCGCAGGTTGTACCAATTGTCGGCCAGATCCATGAGCGCCGCCATAAGCGCGGTCCCGACGCCCCGTCCCTGAAACGACTCGTCTACCGCCATGCCGATTGAGCCGACGTGTTTGCGCCGCAAGCGGTACAGCGACAGCGCCCCATCGCCGGCGATCTTGCCGTCGATCTCCGCCACCAGCACACGTTGCGTCTCCGACAGGACATGCCACTCACGCCGCTCCGCCTCAGACATGTACGGCACCTGAAGTGTCCCGGCCGCAACGCTCCGCTGGTTAAACAGCGCGGCGATGGCCGGCGCGTCGTCCGGTTCGTAGGCTCGAATGAGGATTTGGTTGGTCATCGTACGTCCTCCCGCGTCAATCGCTGGCCGCCCTGGCCACGATCAGATTCGCCGCGGCAGCTCCGGCAAAAAGCAGACCGTAGAGGATGCGCGCCAACGCGTCGAAGGTGCGGCCTCCGCTGAAGGTAATCATCGCGAAGAAGAGTGACAGGATGCCAGACGATATCAGCAGCAACGCCAGTCCGATGAATGGCAGCGCGGCCAGCGCCCCAAAAACGTCCGGACGGGTTTGCTTTCCGCGTGCCATTGCCGCTCGCCCATGCGCCGCCGCGTAGCGTTGCCAGCCAAAGGCTCCGAACGCCAGGCAGGCGATTACCACAATGAAGGCCGGGAAGATAGCCGGAATCGGCAGCACCCAGTTCACGATTCGCAACAGCAACGAGCTGACGCTCACCACAATCAGCAGCGCCACCAGGAAGACGGTGTTGATCGCGGCCAGACGCAGCCCGTCTACAACCGTCGAACCGGTCGGGCGGAACCAGTCGATAACCCCATCGCTCGCCGGCCGGCGAAACTCGTCGAAATCGAACTTCACGCTGCCCCTTTCGGCCTTCTCATACCGACCACAAACGGTGTCATTGTACCGGGACTAACCGTCATCTCGACCGAGGTGGAGATGACAGTTGTGCTGACACCCGCTCGCATCAACGCTCCCATGATAGATTAATCCCATAACGGCTCGACGCGCACTAACAGAGAAGGAACGCGCATGAATAAGACACTGATTACCATCCTGGCCTTCGCCCTGATCGGAGCCATCGTCGCCATCATCTACCGCACCGCCCAGAACTCCGACCTGCCCGACGACGAGTGGTTCGAGTTTGAGGATCTGCCGGCGTAACGCGGTCGAATCGAGCGGTTGTTTGTGCATGCGCGTAACGCGAAGTACATGGGTTCCAACGTGTTCGGCTTTTGTGCGTAACCATGACCTTTTCCAGTCATCCTTCGTTCCACAGGATGACTATCAAAACACTGCTCTCACGCCAAATGTATAGATCGGTCGCACTTTCGCTAGAACCGACAGCAGCGCTTCGTCCCCACGAGAAGTTTAACGCTGAATCGTTGTTAGCGCCTCATCCAACCCCACCGTCACCGCGCTCTTCGCGTCCTGGTCCCGGCGCTTGATCTCGAAGCCGCCAGCCTTGAGTGACCGGGGACTGACCGTTATCCGGACGGGGACGCCAACCAGGTCGGCGTCAGCGAACTTGACACCGGCCGAGTCTTCACGGTCGTCCACCAGCACGTCCAGGCCGGACGACTCCAGGCGCTCAATCAGGAGACCGGCTTGCTCTCTGGCTTCCGGGTCGGCGCTGAGAAGCACGACGTGAACATCGAACGGCGCGACGCTGGCCGGCCAGATCAGGCCACGGTCGTCGTGGCTGTGCTCGGCAATCGCGGCCAGCAGGCGGCCAAGACCGATGCCATAAGAGCCCATGATCATCAGGTGCTCCTCACCCGCTTCGTCCAGGAAGCTGGCGTTCAGCGCCGACGAGTATTTCAGACCCAGCTTGAAGATGTTGCCAACCTCGATGCCACGTCGCCCATGCAGCGCAGCGCCGCACACCGGACAGGGAGCGCCGGGCTGAACCAGGGCGATGTCGGCAGTCGTCGTGGCCTGATAGTCACGACCCAGGTTGACATTGCGCAGGTGGAACCCCTCGCGGTTCGCGCCGGCCACCAGGTTCGGAGTCCGTGCCGACATGTCGGCCACTACCTTGACCCCGGACAACCCAACCGGCGACGCGTACCCCGGAACAGCCCCCGACGCGCGGATGGTTTCATCGCTCGCGGGTTTCACCTCTCCCGCCCCGAGAACCGCCAGCAGCTTGGCTTCGTTGACGTCGAGATCACCCCGGATAACGACGAACACAAACTCACCGTCCGCCTCATAGAAGACGGCTTTGAGCGTGCGGTCCGTTTCGACGCCAAGGTGACTGGCGACGGCGGCAATCGTTTTCGAATCCGGAGTAGCCACTTCCTCCAGCTGCGCCGGAGCTTCCTCCGGGATGGCAATCTCCTGGCTGGCGATCTCGCGGTTGGCCGCGTAGTCACCGTTAGGACATACGAGCAGCAGATCCTCGCCAGCCTCGGCTTCCAGCATGAACTCGTGCGAGCCTCCCTCACCCATATAGCCCGAGCCTGACTCGACGACGGTCACCGGGATCTCGCAACGCTCGAAAATACGCAGATAGGCGTCGTGGCAGAGATCGTAGAAGCGGTCGAAATCGTCCTCGCTGGCGTGGAACGAGTAGGCGTCCTTCATCAGGAATTCGCGAGCTCGTAGCAGCCCGGCTCTGGGACGACGCTCGTCGCGGAACTTATGCTGAATCTGGAAGAACGCCAGCGGGAGCTGGCGATAGGAGCGGATTTCCTTACGCACCAGGTCGGTCGCAACTTCTTCGTGGGTGGCGGCCAGCACCATCTGCCGTCCGGCGCGGTCTTCGAAGCGCACCATTTCGGGACCCACCGAAAGCGTCCTGCCAGTCTCGTGCCAGAGGTCGGCCGGCTGTGCGAACGGCATGAGCAACTCCTGGCAGCCGATAGCTTCCATCTCCTCACGCAGGATCGTCTCGATTTTGCGGATGGAGCGTAGCCCCAGCGGCAGCATGGAGTAGATACCGGCCCCAAGCTGGCGGATATACCCGGCGCGGATCAGAAGCGAGGCACTGGCGGTGTCAGTCCCGGCCGGCGCGTCGCGTAGCGTCCGGCCAAGCAGTTGACTGTATTGCATAAAACTGGATTCCCTTCAGGCTGGAGGAGCAGGCAATGAGGCTTTACGTCCCGCCGGGTTTAACCTGGCGGGACGCCGATAGGCCGCTTATTGGGCATTCCGGCCCGGCGCGGGAATCGTTCAGGGGTGGTCTCGATCTTGTCGATCAGGACGAAGAGGGTGTCATCAATCTCAGACTCTACCGCGCGCGGATTCTTGCCCCCGACGGTTCCCACCGCAGCGCGTGCTTCATCAAGCTCGTCATGTGCCGTGGCGCCCTTGGGAAGAATGGCCGTTCCTCCAATGGCGGTCAACGGCATCACCAGCTCAACCAGCGTCGCCAGCCGGGCAACGGCCCGTGCGGTGACAACCGCATAACGCTCCCGATGGGCGAGATCGTGACTGAGATCTTCAGCGCGGCCATGCACAGTGGTGACATTGGCAAGCCCGAGAACAGCGGCAGTTTCCTTCAGGAAGGTCACTTTCTTGAGAGTTGCGTCCAGCAGGGTGACATCAAGGTCCGGCCGGGCAATCGCCAGGATCATGCCGGGAACACCGCCGCCGGTCCCGACATCCAGCAGCGACGTAGCCTGCGGGGGAATGTGTTTCAGGATCTCAAGGGACGACGCCACTAACCTGCGCTCGATACCTTCGAGGTCGGTGATGGCGGTCAGATTGAACTGCGTGCTGGCTTCCATGAGCAGAGTGACATAGCCATCCAGCAGGTCACGGGCTCCGGCGTGCAGCGAGAGACTGAGCGTCTGTATGGCGTCATCAATGGCGCTCACGTTAGCTCAACCCTGAAGAATGGCGGCCGGAATACGCGCCGTCGAAAGCTCGAGCGCCGTCTCCACCAGATCCTGAGCCGTAATGCCGGCTTTCGCGCGCAGCGCTTCCTGTGACGCGTGATCCAGGAACACATCCGGGATCGCAAGACACTCGACCGGAAGATGCACGCCCTCACGCGCCAGCAGTTCCAGCACCGCCGCGCCAAAGCCGCCGTGCCGCACGTTCTCTTCGATGGTGATCAAGCGGCCGGTTTCGCGGGCACACCTGAGAATCAATTCTTCGTCAAGCGGCTTCACGAAGCGGGCATTGACAATGCGTGCTGAAACCCCGCGCTCGGCCAGCATATCAGCAGCGTTCTGAGCGGCGATGACCCGCGAGCCGACCGCCAGAATCGTCAGATCGCTGCCGTCGCGCAAGATCTCTCCGCGTCCAATCGGGAGCTTGACCGGCTTGAGTGTGGATTCGACACCGGTGCCACTCCCGCGCGGGAAGCGCACCGCGATCGGTCCGTCGTGATCGACCGCGGTCAGGAGCATGTTACGCAGCTCTGACTCATCCTTGGGCGCCATGATGACCATGTTCGGCAGACAGCTAAGGTACGAGAAATCAAAGACACCGTGGTGGGTGCGTCCATCGTCGCCAACCAGCCCGGCACGGTCCATGGCAAACACGACCGGCAGATTCTGGACACAGACATCATGGATAACCTGATCGTAGGCGCGCTGCAAGAACGTTGAATACACAGCCACCACCGGCCGCAGACCCTGTGTCGCCAGGCCGGCCGCGAACGTCACCGCATGTTGCTCGGCGATGCCCACATCAAAGAAGCGCTCCGGGTGCGCCTTGGCAAACGGCAGCAGTCCTGTGCCGTCCGGCATGGCTGCTGTAATGGCGATAATGCGCTCATCGTCGGTTGCAAGCTCGGTCAGATACTCTCCGAAAACGTCCTGGTACTTGGGCGGGGAAGGCTTAGCCACGCCGGTTGATTTCACCTTGGCCGCGTGATGCTTGAACGGGTCGTCCTCGGCAAAATCGTAGCCCTTGCCCTTGGTCGTTACGGCATGCACAAATACCGGACCTTCAAGCGCTTTCACCGTCTGGAACGTTTCAATCAGCTCGGCGATGTTGTGCCCGTCTACCGGTCCGACGTAGGTGAAGCCGAGCTCCTCCCAGATCATGGTGTGGTAGACAAATTCTTTCAGGGAATCGCGCATGCGCTTGCTGAGATCGAGAACCAGCTCACCTTTGGGCGCTTTGTGCATGAGCTTTTCGTACTGCGCCTTGGCGCGGCTGTAGCGCTCGTCGGTGCGCATGCGTGAGAGATACTTTGACATCGCGCCGACGTTCGGGGCGATGCTCATCTCATTGTCGTTCAACACCACAATAAATGGAATGTGCAGATTGCCGGCGTTATTCAACGCTTCGTACGCCATGCCGCCGGTCAGAGCGCCGTCACCAATCACCGCGATCGCGCGGCTCTTTTCACCTTTGAGGCTCTTGCCGACCGCCATGCCAAGCGCGGCTGAGATGCT
>JACCZH010000204.1 GCA_013696045.1 Chloroflexia bacterium | reverse complement strand
GCGTCGGGTATTGTGGTGGCCGCCGCCACCGGCTCGGCCGTTGGGGTGGGCTCGGGCTCAGGTATGAAAAAATACTCAGCCTGGAGCTCGTGCACGCGTGGCCAGTCAGCCTCGAGATAATATGCGTCCCCTTCGAACTCAGGTGTATGTTCGCTGAGAATACCCTCTTTTAACAGGTCAATTCTGGCGATCTGGGCAGGGTCGGTTTGACGGCCCAGATTGGCCAGGGCGAGCAGCTGGTTGAAGTCCAGATCCGTGCGGACGGTGTCGCCCATATCCTCGATCAGCTCCGGCGCCCTGGTAATGAGATCGCGCACAACCGCTCGTTCACGAATAGCTAACAGCACCTCTTGCTGGCGCTGGCTGCGAGCCAGATCGTTGTCGGCGTGACGGGTGCGCACGTAACGCAATGCAGCCTCGCCGTCCAGTTTCTGCAGGCCGGTGGGGAAGTAGACACGAGTCAAACGCAAATCCTCGGTTGGATACAGGTTGTCGCTCAATTGTGCCTGGACATCCACGATCACCCCACCTACGGTGTCAACGATCTTCTGGAAGCCGTTGAAATCGACCGTCGCGTAATAGTGGATTGGGATATTGAAATTGGCCTCGATCGTCTGGGCGACCAGCGTTGGTCCACCGCCCGCGATGGTGTCCTCGTTCGCCTCTCCGATTGCATAGGCCGCGTTCATCTTCTCGTCACCGAACCCTGGGATAAAGACGAGCAAGTCACGCGGGATGCTCATCATCGCCATCTCGCCACTCTTCGGGTCAACGTGCACGATGATGACAGTGTCAGAGCGTTCGGGCTCCTCATCACCGGGACGGATATCCACGCCCATCAGGACGATGTTGACTATGTCCTTTTCACCCCAGTTGGGCAACGACGATTGTGCCTCCTCCGCGATCACCACCGGCGTGCCGTCGGGATTCACTCCATAACGGTCGCGATCTCCGATCTGCGGCTGGTTGATGTCCTTGTATGCTGCCCAGCCAACCCATGCGACGTTGGCGAAGTAGGCGCCAACGATGATTGCCGGTATGAGGACGATCAACGAGAACAGAATAAACCAGTTGCGCCGGCGTTTGAAGAACGGCTTCTGCGTGGCGGGAGGTCCGCCGCCTTGACGTCCGTTTCCCTGGCGCGCCGTGCGGGGATTACCTTGTTGCCGCTGGCGCACAGAGGCCCGGCCGCCAGGCAGCACGGTTGTGGCAGGATGAACGCCTGCCCGTGCCATCGGACGCCGGCCGGCCAGTGCCTCGCCGCGATGCTCGGAGCGGCTACGCGCGGCGGCCTCTTCGATTTTGCGGACGTAGGTTGAGAAGTCCTCTGGCTCGACTGGTTCAGCAGACGAGATTTCCTGGACAGTGTCAACCTCGACGGTCGTCTCTGGCTCCGGCTCAGAAGCTTCTGCCTCGGGTAGAGCATTCACGGTTGTCGAGGTGGCATCCTCGGCCGGCTTAACTTCCTCGGGGTCGCTCACCTCTGGATGGTAGCTGGTTTCTTCGGGATCTGACGTTGATTGGGGTTGCTCGGCAGGTTTGCGCCATTCGCTGTCGTTAGCTGGCTCGATGTTCCAGGGTTCAGTTCGATTCTCAGGCACAAAGGGTTCGGTCCGGTTTCCGGATGTCGTCTCGGGCGCAAGATGGTACCGCGACCGTATTTGATAGGCCGGGTTACGCGCGGCACGCGGGTTGCGTTGCTTTGAATTCAGTCTGCGCGGGCGACGCTGCATCGGGCCTCCGTAGTCGTATGGCGTCACCTCGATGAAATTCTCATCCCACGAGGTTATGGGGCTACCGTGCGCTCATGGCCACCACACCGGTGAGCGATACCGGGGCACAGCCTCGGAGTATATCAAGCGTAGATGAAATGTCCCCGATGGTGCGAGTTGGCCTTGACGTTCTGGCACAGACATTCAATACTGTACGTACACTACGGCGCTGGGCACGATGATTGGCCCGTAAACACCAACGGTAATAATGCTGAGCCTTGGGGAAGCGTCACGAGTTGAGACACAAGGGAATGGCGAGCGAATGATTCTGTCAGACGGCGATATCCGTAAGGCACTCGATAGTGGCCGTATTGCCATCAATCCAGCCGTGGATCTTGATGTGCATCTGGGCTCCTGCTCAATTGATTGCCGGCTTGGTCATACCTTTATGGTGTTCGAGCATTCGCAACACTCGTTTATTGACCCGCGTCATCCGCAGTCAATAGGTGAGGCAATGCGCACCATCGAAGTAGCTGACGGTGACGCCTTCATCATGCAAGCTGGGGATTTCGCGCTGGCCTCAACTATGGAATCGCTGGAACTGGCGGACGATCTGGTGGCCCGGCTTGAGGGCCGCTCGTCGATTGCCCGTCTGGGCATCACCGTCCATTCAACCGCCGCCGTGTTCGAGCCGGGTTGGCGAGGCACCGCAACCATGGAGCTCTCAAACCTGGGCCGGATGGCCGTGGCGCTCTATCCGGGCATGCGGATCTGTTCGTTTACATTTGAGCAGTTGTCTTCACCTGCATTAGTTCCGTACCACAAGAAACTGGGCAACAAATACGCCGGACAGATAACACCCCGCGCGAGCCTGTTGAGCGAGGAAGTTAGCAAGAGTGAAGAGGAGCCCGGTAGCAATGAGCGCGCGTGATACCCGCAAGATAGCCTCGATTGCCCGCCGCACCTTCGATCGCGCCGGACACCTTCCGCTCCGCGAGCGCTCCCATCGCGCGCCTTTGACCGCGCCACGCCGGGCGGAGCGTCGTGGAACCCCAGCCTGGTCCTCCCGCTCCCTGGCCGAGCGCCGCCCGCTGCGGCGTCTGCGGTGCAGTCAGGGTAGGTGGTAGGCAGTCGTTCTGTCATTCCCCGAAAATCTCATGTTCACTGCTAGAATTATCCAACGACATGTAATCTGTAGCGGTGCAACGAAAAACGAAAGACGAGGGAGGGCACACATGGTCGCCGAGACCGAAGTACGCAACGTCCAGCTGCTGATCGCGGGCAAGCTGGTTGACTCCGCCGGTGGCGAGACGTTCGAGTCCACCAATCCGGCATCAAACGAAACCATCGCCAGTGTCGCCAAGGCTGGTAAGGAGGACGTCGATCGCGCCGTCTCCGCCGCCCGTAAGGCGTTTGACGAGGGTCCGTGGCCGAAGATGAGCCCCTACGAGCGCGGACGAGTCATTCAAAGGATTGCGGACCGGATCCGCGAGCGGGCCGACGAGATCGCCCGTCTCGAGAGCATGGATAGCGGCAAGCCGTTTGCCCGCGCCAAGGGTGAGATCATGGCCAGCGCAACGGTCTTTGACTACTACGCCGGCGCTGGGGACAAGTTCTTCGGCGACACGATCCCGATGGGCGACAGCGTGCTCAACTTCACGCTGCGCGAGCCGATCGGCGTGGCCGCCCAGATCGTCCCCTGGAACTTCCCCTTCATGATGGCTTCCTGGAAGGTTGCGCCGGCTCTGGCGACAGGCTGCACGATCATCCTGAAGCCGGCCAGTAACACTCCGCTGAGCGCGGTGATGCTGGGCGAGATCTGTTACGAAGCCGGCGTGCCAGAGGGCGTCGTCAACGTTCTGCCTGGTCCGGGCGGCGAGATCGGCGAGTACATGTCGGCTCACCCGTTGATCGACAAGATCGCCTTCACCGGCGAGACCGCGACCGGCGCGAAGATCCTCAAAGCCTCAGCGGACACCATCAAGAAGGTCTCGCTGGAGCTGGGCGGCAAGAGTCCCAATATTGTCTTCGCTGATGCCGATCTGGAGAAAGCGGCGTCCTCGGCGGTTCAGGCAGCCTACGGCAACAGCGGTCAGGTCTGCACGGCCCGCACCCGTCTCTTTCTGGGCAAGCAGCAGTACGACGAGTTCATGAGCCTGTTAGTAAATGCCACCGAGAGCTTTACCGTCGGCGACCCAATGGATCCCAAGACCCTGATGGGCCCAGTTATCTCGCAGTCCCAGTACGACAAAATCACCGAGTACATCACCATAGGCAAGACTGAGGGCGCCGAGCTTGTCTACGGAGGTGGCCGGCCCTCGGCTCTGGAGAATGGTAACTTCCTTCAGCCCACGATCTTCTCCCAGGTGTCGAACGACATGCGCATCGCCCGCGAGGAGATCTTCGGCCCGGTGCTGAGCGTCATCCCGTTTGAGGACGAAGAAGAAGTCATCCGCATGGCAAACGCCAACGACTACGGTCTGGCCAGCTCCGTCTGGACCCAAGACGTCAACAAGGCGCTGCGCGTCGCCAAGGGTCTACGCGCCGGCATGGTGGCAGTCAACTCCAATGGCGGCCCCGGTGTCTTCGGCCCCTTCGGCGGCTACAAGAAATCCGGCATCGGCCGCGAGCTTGGCATGCACGGTATGGAACTCTACACCCAGGTTAAGAACGTCTACATCGATCTGAGCTAGAACGATGCCCTCACTCTCTTTCCCAGCTATGGGCGTGGGAGTGAGGGCTGTACCTCTTTTTGGGTCAAATATCATTACTATGGTAGTCATCCTGAGCGGAGCGCAGTGGAGTCGAATGGATGACTAAATGGCTAGTCTTCTCCTTAATCGTTCTTAGGTTGATGCGACTGTCTGTGCCCGCTGTCCACCCCAAGCGCCTCAAACAAGAACCCGTAGACATCAGAACGCTCGTCGATGATTTTGGAGGTTGGCTTGCCGAGCCCGTGGCCGGCCTTCATCTCGACGCGCAGCAGGATTGGCGCGTTACCCGCTTGCGCTTCCTGGAGTGTGGCAGCGAACTTCTTGGCGTGGGCCGGGACGACGCGGTCATCGGTATCAGCCGAAGTGATCAGCGTCGGCGGGTAGTTCGTGCCGGGGCGCACGTTGTGCAACGGCGAGTAGGCGTGCATGAACCGGAAATGCTCGGAGTCAGTCTCGGCGTTACCGTATTCAGGTACCCAGAAGTGGCCCACCGTGAAGCGGTGGTAGCGCAGCATGTCCGTCACCGGGACCTCGCAGATGGCCGCGCCGTAGAGATCCGGCCGCTGGGTTAAACAGGCACCCACCAGCAAACCGCCGTTCGAACCGCCGTTGATCGCCAGCTTCGATGTGCTGGTGTAGCCCTCGGCGATCAGACACTCAGCGGCGGCGATGAAATCGTCGAAGACGTTCTGCTTGCGGTCGAGCATGCCGGCCTGATGCCAGTCCTCACCGTACTCGTTGCCGCCGCGCAGGTTGGCGACCGCGAAGACTCCCCCAGCCTCAAGCAGCACGAGCTGCGGGATGCGGAATCCGGGCGTCATGCTGATGTTGAAGCCACCGTAGCCGTAGAGGAGCGCTGGATTGTTACCGTCCAGCTTCAGCCCGCGCTTGTGCACCACGAACATCGGCACCCGCGTGCCGTCCTTCGAGGTGACGAAGATCTGCTTTGTCTCGTAACCGGAGGGGTCGAAGTCAATCGTCGATTCATGCAGCGTCGTCAGCTCTCCGCTGGCGAAGTCGTAGCGCAGCGGGGTGCTGGGGTAGAGGAACGAGGTGAACTGCAGGAACAGCTCTGTCTCGTGCCGCTTGCAGGAGAGTGCCTCGACCGAGCCGATATCCGGCAGCTCGATCTCGCGCTCGAGATCGCCATTGAGACGATAGAGTCGCACGCGATGCTGAACATCCTGCATCGAGACGACGACGAAGCGGTCGTTGGCGACATCGACGTGCGAGATTACCTCGTCCCCTTCGGGCAGGATCTCGCGCCAGTTCTCCCGCGCCGGATTGCTGGTGTCGATCGCGATAATCCGGCCGCGCGGAGCGTCCAGGTTGGTGTGGAAGTAAAAGAGCGGGCCATCGTTGGCAATGAACTCGTACATCGCGTCTGCATCGTCGAACAGGCGCACGAACTCACCGTCGTTACTCTCGATGTCGCGGTAGTAAACGCGATTGCGCGGGTCGGTGCCGACCGTGACGTGCAGAAGCAGATACCTGCCGTCGTCAGTGACCACCGGTTGAAAGCGCAGCTCTTTGGCGTCCGGCCTCTCGTAGACCAGCGGGTCGTCTGATTGTGGCGTACCGGTATGGTGCCAGTAGACGCGGCTGTAGTGGTTCTCGTCTTCAGGTGGCACGCTGCCCGGCTCGGGCAAGCGGTTGTAGAAGAACCCGGAGCCGTCCTTCTTCCACGCCATGCCGGCGAACTTGCACCACCGCAGGACCTCGTCGAAATCATGTCTGGCGTCGACGTCGCGGATGCGTACCTCCTGCCAGTCGCTGCCGCTGCTCGCGGTCGCGTAGGCCATCAGCCGGCCGTTCTCGCTGAACGACTGTCCGATCAGCGCGACCGTCCCGTCTTCACTGAGCGTATTCGGGTCGACGACGACAATCGGGTCCCCCTCAAGCGTCTGCTGCCGGTAGAGAACTGGCTGGTTCTGCAGTCCGTCGTTCTTCGAGAAGTAGTAGCGATCGCCTTCTTTCCTGGGAATTGTGTAGCGCGGGAAGTCCCACAGCTCGGTCAGGCGCTGTCTGATCCGCTCGCGTGCTGGAATCCCGGCCAGATAGGTCTGCGTGCGCCGGTTCTGCGCCTCGGTCCATGCAACCACCTCCTCTGACGCCGCGTCCTCCAGCCAGCGGTACGGGTCGCTGACCTGCGTGCCGTGAAAATCGTCCCTGATGTCGTCCTTGCGGGTCTCAATCGGGTTCATCTTCCCTCCTCTATATGGGTGTTCATGTTGTTGCATGGTTCAATGTTCAGAGCAACATACTACTAGCTTCGGAGGCAGAGCAATGAACTCACTCCACCACGTTGACCGCGTCGGCCGGGAACTGGCTGAAGAAG
>JACCZH010000192.1 GCA_013696045.1 Chloroflexia bacterium | reverse complement strand
GGTCTTGATGCCCAGCACCACAACACTCGTCGCCTTCGCAATAGCTTCCATCGTCCTGGTGGTCATACCGGGACCAGCCGTCTTTTACATCCTTGGACGCGGCGTTGCACAGGGACGTCGCGCCGCCGTGGTTTCAACATTCGGCGTTGAGACCGGTACTCTGATTCATGTACTCGCCGCCGCCATTGGTTTGTCCGCCATCATCAGTTCGTCTGCACTGGCATACGATACCCTCCGTTACGCGGGCGTCGGCTACCTGTTCTTCCTTGGCATCAAGACCCTACGTTCAAGCCCTGATCACGAGAGCCCCATTAATCCGACGGCGGCGGATTCCGCGAGGAAAACCTACCTTCAAGGTGTTCTGGTTCAAGTTCTTAACCCCAAAGTAACGATCTTCTTCCTTGCTTTTCTGCCTCAATTCGTCGAGCCTGGTGACTCACAGACTTTACAAATCTTGGTACTCGGGTCGATATCCTTGGTGATTGCCACAATCTCAGATCTTATGTATGCGTTCTTTTCTGGGCTGATCGGTGAGAGTATGCGAAGGCGACCTGCCATTAATCGGATCCAGCGATACATCGCGGCCGCGACCTATCTGGGACTGGCCGCGCTTGGCGCAGTCAATGGTGGCCGGCGCACAGCCTGCTGATCATCTCGTGGCTCAAGGCAACGAAATGCCCGCTGGTCATAGACCGGCGGGCATTTCGTCACGGTGGAGATGGGGGGAATCGAACCCCCGTCCAGAACGTTCAACGGAAGATGTCCTACAAGCTTATTCGGTGATTTAAGGTACCGCAGAGACGAGCACCGCCACCCTTCTCATCGCAGCCTGTTAGATAATCTTAGGTGGCCTTATCCAACGCTCCGGACCACAGCATCCCGGGCTATCGTCGCCTGACTCTAAACCATCCGGGAGCAGGTCTAGGCAGACGCGCCGCTATTTAAGCGGCGAAAGCGAGTTGTTCTTCGCCTTTTATTGTTTTTGCCCCGTTTTACGAGGCCTGGGGCAACCTCGGCTTGCAATCTTCGCGTCTACGGCCCTGTCGAAACCAAGCATCCCCGCATGCGCGACTGATTCGCGAATAGGGAGTATACACCTTTAGTCGCGGCGACGCAAGGCTCGCTCGATGTCCCGGTTGGCTTCTCTTGCGGCCAGATCCTGCCGTTTATCGTACAACTGCTTTCCGCGCGCCAGGCCAATATCAATTTTTGCGCGCCCGTTTCTTAGTACCATGCGAACCGGCACAAGGGTAAAACCCTTGGTGTCTATCTGGCGGCTCAAATGGTCAATCTGCTCGCGGCGCAGCAGCAGCTTCCTCACCCGAAGAGGATCATGATTGAAATACTCCGAGGCTTGCCCATAGGGTGAAATATGCATCCCGACGAGCCAGACTTCCCCATTGTCGACACGGGCATAGGCGTCACGAATGTTGACCTTGCCCTCCCGGATCGACTTAATCTCCGTGCCATTGAGCTGAATGCCGGCTTCGAGCTGCTCTTCAATGTGAAAGTCGTGAAACGCCTTGCGGTTCACCATAATCACCTTCTGGCCCGATCGCTTGCCAGCGTTTTCGGTGTTAGTCTTGTTCTTCGTGCTCATCATCCCGTGATGATACATCGTTTCGGTGCGTACAATGAAGACCATGATTGAGATGAACGACGAAAATCGAGACACCTACGAGATCCTGTCGCGCTACTACGATCTGGAATTCGACGCCTTCGAGACCGACATCGACATGTACCGTCAGTTCGCCGTGAACGCAGGCGGTCCTGTGCTTGAGATCGGATGTGGCAGCGGCCGGGTACTCGCCTCGTTAACGGACCTGAATTTGCAGCTGACCGGCATTGATAACTCGAGATCGATGCTCGACATAGCCCGTTCTCGTCTGCCATCCGAAGTCCAGTTGGTCGCGTGCGACATGCGGCGTCTGGCCGAGCCTGACGCACTTCCAAATGCGCCATACTGGTTCGCTTTCTCGGCCATCAATACGTTCCTGCATCTACCTGACGTCGAGAGCCAGCTCATGACCCTCAGTGGGCTACGAAGCGTTGTCGTAACCGGTGGAATCCTGCTCCTGGATCTTTTCGTTCCCCATCCCGACTACCTTGTAACGCTTGACGGCCGGCTCGCGCATGAATTCAAGACGCTTTTACCGGGCGGCACCCGCATTGACAAGTGGGCCGCCCGTACCCACGACCTCGCGAGCCAGACAATCGACACCACTGTGTTTTTTGATGCGACGAGCGACACCGGCCAGCTCACGCGCTTTGTTGACCGCTACTCGACCCGTTACATTCATCTGTTCGAGCTGGAACACTTGCTGGCTCGCGCTGAGTGGGAGATAGTCTCAATCTACGGTGGGTACGATCTGGAACCATTCGACTCGGATTCAGAGAGAATTATCGTTCTGGCAACGACGAAAGCCGGCGCAGCCGGTTAGAAAGGGATTCCCATTGCCTCCTACTTCAAGGATCGAAGGGGTCGAGATCAAGAAGCTCACCACCTTTGCCGACGAACGCGGCTCCCTAACAGAGATCTTGCGCCGTGATGATGAGATTTTCGAGGGCTTTGGACAGTGTTATGTCTCTGTTTCCTATCCCGGAGTCATCCGCGGCTGGCACTATCACAAGAACCAGACCGACTATTTCACCTGCGTGGTCGGCATGATAAAGGTGCCTCTCTATGACATGCGCGAAAACTCGCCGACCTACGGGCACTTGAATGAGTTCTACATTGGCGAGGACAATCGCATCGTGGTGAAAATACCGATCGGCGTGCTGCACGGGTTCAAGAACGTCGGCGCCAAGCCGTGCTACTTGCTGAATTTCCCCACCACACCCTACGATCCGAACGATCCCGATGAATATCGCATCCCCTTTGATTCGCCGGATATCCCTTACTCTTGGGATATCGAGTTTACATAGGCTGAGGACACACCCGCCATGATCGTCTCCGACCCAATGTCGATTCCAGTTGCGCCAGGCCCAATCTCAGGACGAGTGACACTGCCTGGCTCGAAGAGCTTCACCAACCGCGCTCTTCCCATTGCGGCTCTGGCGACTGGTGTCTCCACGATCCACGGAGCGCTCGACAGCGACGACACGCGCTATATGGTGGCGGCATTGCAGGAACTCGGCATTGCGGTTGAAGCTGATTGGAACACCGGGACCATCCTCGTCAGCGGGGCCAATGGCGTCATTCCAGCCACTGAGGCAGATCTTTTTCTCGGCAATTCGGGAACCTCGATGCGTTTCTTGACTGCCCTTGTCGCGCTCGGGGTTGGACGCTATCGCCTCGATGGTAACGACGCCATGCGGACCCGCCCTATCGGACCTTTAATTGAGGGGCTGCGCTCGATGGGCGTTGACGTCAATGAACTGGGCGCTCCCGGCTGTCCTCCGCTTGAGATCGTCACAAATGGCTTGCCGGGAGAAACGGTCGTGATGCCCGGAGATCTGTCGAGCCAGTACTTCAGCGCCCTCGCAATGGTTGCGCCGTACGCTAGAGGCGCAATGGAGATCGTCGTCGAAGGCGAGTTGGTCTCCAAGCCTTATATCGACCTTACGGCGGACGCCATGGCCGCTTTCGGCGTCACACTGCGTCATGACAAATATCAGCGCATATGGGTCGAACCAGACCAGAAATACCATGCCACCGAGTACAACGTCGAGCCGGACGCCTCGGCAGCCAGTTACTTCTTCGCGCTGGCTGCCGTGACCGGCGGATCAATCACTGTTGAGCGACTGCCTTCATCATCAGCTCAAGGTGACACCGGATTCGTAGACGTGCTGGAGTCGATGGGCTGTCGAGTCGATCGCGGACGACAAGACATCACCGTCCGCGGGCCGGATAAATTGCAAGGTGTGGATGTCGATATGAACGCAATCTCTGACACCGTCATGACCCTGGCCGCAATCGCGCCGTTTGCCAATTGTCCGACAACGATCCGTAACATCGGTCACATACGCCTCAAAGAGACCGACCGTTTGACTGCCCTCGCAACCGAGCTCGGCAGGCTCGGCATCGCGACAAACGAAACGCCGGACTCACTCACGATCTACCCGGGTGAGCCTCAACCGGCCATTGTCCAGACATATGACGATCATCGCATCGCCATGAGCTATGCCATCACCGGAGTCAAAGCTCCGGGGATTAGAATTGCCGATCCGATGTGCGTGCGTAAAACGGTTCCACGATTTTGGGATATTCTGTTCGGTTTGATCGAGCCGAGCCGGGACTAAGCGTTCGGCGCCTCCCAGGCAACCCTGCTCATGCGGTTGATGAGATACAGGTCGGCAAGCACGAGCAACATCATGGCTTCGACCACCGGTACCGCTCGTGGGACCACGCAAGGGTCGTGACGGCCCTCGACCAGAATCTCACGTGGGTTGCCGTAGATGTCCACCGTTTCCTGAATTCTGCTTACTGAAGACGTGGGCTTGATCGCGACACGGGCGACGATCGTCTCGCCATTCGAGATGCCACCTACCATTCCGCCCGCGTGATTCGTGCGCGTGCGGACTCGCCCGGATTCATCGACATACAGGTCGTCGTTGTGCTGCGAGCCACGCATCGGAGCGGACTTGAAACCCTCGCCGATCTCGACGCCCTTGGTCGCGGGAATACTCAGCATTGCCTGGCCGATCATGGCGTCAAGCTTGTCAGCAATCGGTTCCCCGAGTCCCGGAGGCACGCCTTCCGCTCTCACCTCAACAATGCCGCCCAGGCTGTCCTTCTCGATCTTGATCTGGTCAATGGCCGCAACCATGCGCTCGGCCGCTTCAGGATCGCAACAGCGCACCAGATTCTGCTCAATGGCGTCTCGCTCGAATCGTTCGGCAACGATCGTGCCGATCTGCTTGGTGAACGCATAGACGTCGATGCCTGCCTGCTTGAGCAACGCCCGCGCGATGGAACTGGTCGCGACCCGTCCCCACGTCTCGCGCGCGCTGGACCGGCCACCGCCACGATGATCGCGATGGCCCCACTTGGCAGTGTAGGTGTAATCGGCGTGGCCCGGACGGTATAGATCCCGGATCGAGTCATACTTGGTTGAGTCCGCGTCGGCGTTGTAGGTGATGAGTGAAATCGGCGCGCCCGTCGTTCTTCCTTCAAAGACGCCTGACAAAATCTGGACGTTGTCGCGCTCATTGCGAGGAGATGTAACCTTTGATTGACCAACCCTGCGACGGTCGAGATCATGCTGAATGAGCGCCTCGTCAACCTCGATACCAGCCGGGCAGCCATCCAGAACGGCGCCAAGGGCGGGTCCGTGCGATTCACCCCAGGTTGTAACCCGAAAAAATTTTCCGTACGTGCTCGCCATTACTGAGACGTCTCCTTTTCACCTTGCGTTGCAAACCGTCGCCCATACAACCGGTAATCATGCGACGCGTTGCGATGAAATCCAAATGATTCATACAGTGCTCGGCTGACATGGTTGTTGGCTTGGGTGCTTAGCCCCACTCGTCGCGCGCCGGCCGCCACCATGCGGGCCACAGCATATTCCAGCGCCACCCTGCCTAACCCGCCTCCTTGAGCTGCCGGCGATACGGCGATCCGATCAAGATGTCCCCACGTACGCAGTTTCGTGTAACCAACATACGCCAGCGGGCGGCCCCCGTTATCGAATGCAATCTCAATCTCCACACCGGGCGCAGCCGCGTAATTCGCGAACTCAGCCTCGCTGTTGCGCCATAGCCAGGGGAACGCCTCGTTGTCAAGTTCGAGCAACGTATGGTGCGAACCGGGGTGGTGAATATCAATCCGGTTAAAGACAGGAATCAGAGGCCGATGCCGCGGCGGCCGCAAATGGTGCATCTCGTAAATAGTGATTTCCTCGATGGCCTCAAACCCTACCGCTCCGTAGAACTGCTCTTTCCGGCGCTCGGACCGTTCCGGAACAAGCACAAGCTCTACGCCGCGCTCCTCGGCTGTCTGGGCAAACGCCTGTACAAGTTCGACCGCGCCGCCAACCGCCGCGATATCGACGATCTCCAGAATCTCCGTGCGATGCCGCCAGGGTCCACCGACGACGTATTCTCCAGTGCGCGCGTTCCAAAGAGACAGGTTTGCGGGGCTGGAGGCGATCTGCCGCAGATCAGTGAGCGTATGACGGGCGTCCCACGATTGACGGAGCCTGCCGACATCTTCGGGCGCAAGCAACCTGATGTCGCCACCAAGTTCTCGTTGGCGAATATAGTCAATTACCTCGGTCAAAACGCCTAATCCTCTATCCAAACATCTTCAAGTGCAAGAATGCCTATTTCGGTCACCACCAGACCGCGAACCCACGGCTGGACCAGCGTATACGACATCTCATGATACAAGGGAATGATGACGGCATCATCAATCGCGAGCTGTTGAGCCTCCAGATAGAGCTCGCGGCGGCGCTGAACGTCCGTCTCTGCATTTGCTGCTTGCACCAACCGATCGAAGGACAGGTTCGAGTAACCCAGATAATTATCGGGGCTACCTGTTCTCAATAGTGTCGCAAGGACATTTTCAGGGTCCGGAAAGTCGGCCACCCAGGTCAGGACGAAACCTGGCAGGTCACGTTGCGACAGTCGTTCCGTGAACTCAGGCCATGGCTGGTCGACAACATCCATATCGATCCCGAGGTCTCGCTCCAGAACCGCCTGAACCGTCGTGCTCACGCCTCCGCCAGGCTCGAACAATGTTGCCGGTGGTTGCAGATCGCCAACGTTATTAGCGAGCTCGCGAGCCAGCGTGACGTCATGAGACGGTATCTCAGCCGGCCACATAGCCTCGCCGATGCCTGGCGCGATCATTCCTTGCGCCAGTTGAACCCGGCCATCGTGCATGACATCAACGAGCTTCTCACGATCGATTCCATGAACGATCATCCGGCGCACTTCGGGATCGTCGAATGGCTCGGCATCTGGATTCAATGCAATGAACGTGGTGGAGAGCCTTGGCAACTCCACCAGGTCAGGGTGTAGTGGATCGGTCGGAGTCAAGAGGCGGTCAACTGCCCACAAGGGCACGCTCGTTATCCCTATTTGCCCCGCCTGGTACAGATTGAGCGGTTGGAGGGCGTCTGCGCCAAACAGGACGGTAACTGCTTCCAATCGCGGTTCACCGGAAACGTAATTTCCGAACGATGTCAATTCGAGGCGTTGCTCGGGACGGTAGGATTCCAGGACAAACGGTCCCGATCCGTTTGCCGTCTGCCACCAGTTCTCGATGCCTACGGTCCGAATATCGACAATCGAGGCCGGAGAGCCGGTCAGCTTGGCCAGAAAGTTGACGGCGGGCCGCTGAAGTGTCATCACCACCGTCCAGCGATCAGTGGCAATAATCCCCGATATGGTGCTCGACTGACCACTCAGCCGTTCGTCGATGCCTTCAATGTCGGCGAAATAGGTTGCCGCCGGTAATGCACTTCCGTCTCCAGAAGCCAATGCAGGGTCACTTGCGCGGTTGAAGGAACCGACCACGGCATGAGCGTCAATCGGGGAGCCGTCATGAAACGTTCCGCTATCATGCAGGACGAACCGGTACGCCATGCCATCCGGTGAGATCTCAATGTCTCGCGCGAGTTCAGGCTGAGGTTGCAGTGACTCGTCCAGACTGACCAATCCTCGAAAAATCTGCCGTGAGAGGAAGGCCGATTCGACATCGCGCACTAATGCAGGGTCAAGCGTGGCCGGACCGTATACGGATCCAGCAAGGGTGAGGTGCTGATTGCTGGAAGCACCGTCTGTCGCGCGGTCGATAAGCGAGCAAGACCCAATCGCACTGCCTAAAAGCACGATGAGCACAGCTGTCAGGATACGAGCCCCAAGCACCGTTTTGA
This sequence comes from Chloroflexia bacterium, assembly GCA_013696045.1. Lineage (GTDB taxonomy): Bacteria > Chloroflexota > Chloroflexia > Thermomicrobiales > CFX8 > JACCZH01. The sequence continues at coordinate 5,678 of JACCZH010000192.1, read as the reverse complement.
ATCGTTTTTGTTGAAAGTGAGTCATGTTCGATCTACGCGATCTGTATGCGCTGCCGATAGCGTTCTCGCTTACACTCTGGGATGCTGCGCCAGTATATCTGAGCGTCGGACTGGCACTGGCAATTCTGATGCGGACGCTCCTGACCGCACAAGCGTTGCACACCACGTGGCGGTTACGCGAGACGATGGGGATTGAAGGACTGCTCTACCTGGCACTGTTTCGTCCGTCTCTACTCCCTGTGCTCGTGTTTGCCTCGATCGTGGCGTCCACGATTTTGGCACGACAGGTTTCTCATATCTCGCCGCCCTCGACACCCGGGGCGGCACTGAGGATACGCTTTGGTGAGCTTTCCTTAGCGTTGCTTCTCCCTTGCATAGCTGCCGCGGTCGTCAAAATCTTCGCGCCGGACATTCCCGAAAATCTCATGCTGCAGATCACGCTGGCGCTGGCAGGCTCGATACTTATCGGGGGCTGGTCGGGAACCAGCGCCATTCCCTCTGTTGCGATTGCTGTTCATGCCGGAGGCTTCATTCCAGCGGCTGTCTGGATCTTGGGCGCAGCTGGCAGGAAGGTCGTCACCGACATTCGATATCGTCGCAGTCAACGACCCGTGACGCCTATCTAGGATCGAATGGCGGTGTCCAGAAAACGAGCGATCGTCGCGGCAACTGCCTCGGCCGCCGCGTTATCAGTGTCGATCACGATGTCAGCATGGTCGCGGGCGTGCTCCAACCGTTGGTTCTGGGCGTCGAAGATCCATTCTGGCCAGTCCGGGTTCGCCTTGCGTCTGCGCAACTCCTCCAGGCTAACATCCAGAAAAACAAGCATGTCCGGCTGCTGGTGCTTCCAGAGATCGTGGACGATGGAGTGTTCCTGAGCGACAGAATACGAGTCCAGGCCCTGCCCAACAAGCAATTTCACCACGGTTGACTTCCCAGCGGCACAGTGCCCGACAATGGCGATGCGTGGGACGCTCATATAGCTAACCCGGCAATGGCAGGCTCACATATTGCCTGCGTATCGGCTGGCGAGTCTCGCTGGCAACAAGCGACAGCGCAACAACAGTCATATCGTCTGAAGGGCGGCCTTCGTCCGCCTCGATGGCAGCTTTCAGGAGCCCGTCCGCCAACTCTTGAACTGATCCGAGGGGCAGCTGATGTTGGTTAGCGTACGCGATCGGGTTGAATGGCGAACCCTTGCGTACCCCGGCAGTGGCGATACCGTCACTAAACACGATCACATTAAGTCCCCTCTCACAAGGGAACTGATCGACTGCCGGGCGCGTGTGACGGTACAGTCCGATAGGGCCGCTCACGCTCTCGGACGCCCGATATCCACTCTCGTCACCGACGACGTAGTAGGGAACGCCGTTGTTACGGGTGATGACGACTGTCGAGGTCGCTAAGTCTACCGAGACGATGTCGAGAGTAGCTGAGACCTTACCGTGCCGAAAAGCATGCAGGAAGTCGTGCGTCCCACGCGCGACCCCTCCATCACGCACTCCCTCTTTGAGCAGGGTGACAGCTTTGCTGGAAACCATCATGCTGAGTGATTTGGCGGCATGACCGGACCCCTGACCGTCCACCAGCACCACCGATACCCCGCCGGTCGGCCTCTCGACGGTCTCGACAGTGTCGCCGCTGTCTCGCGAGGCGTATTTATGTGTCTTGGCTACGGCGATTTCTATTGACAGCACGATTACGCCTCAACGACCTCTCGTCCGCCGTAGTTGCGGCGATAGTATTCGCCGAACTCTCCCGACTTCAACGGCTCCCACCATTCGCGATGGTCTCGATACCACCGGATGGTTTCACGCAACCCACTCTCGAAATCAACCGACGGAGCCCAGCCGAGCTTGGTGATCTTAGTGCAATCCATGGAGTACCGGCGGTCGTGCCCCTTTCGGTCTGTGACATGCTTAAGCATGTCTTCCGGCACGTCGAGCTCGTCAAGAATGATTCTGGCGATATCAATGTTCCGGCGCTCGTTACTCCCGGCGATATTGTAAATCTCGCCAACCGTACCCTTACAGAGTAATAGCTCGATGGCGGCTGCGTGATCGTCTGCGTGCAACCAGTCGCGCACCTGAAGGCCGTCACCATAAACGGGAATAGGTTGCCCGTCCAGAACATTCGTGGCCGCGAGTGGCAGAAATTTCTCAGGGTACTGGTACGGGCCGTAGGTATTGGAACCACGCGAGATGAGCGCGGGAACACCGTGCGTCGCGACATACGCCCCCAGCATCAGCTCACCACCGGCTTTGCTCGCGGAGTATGGGTTGCGAGGAGCGAGTGGATCTGTCTCCACCCACGAGCCATCCGACACCTGTCCATAGACCTCATCAGTGCTCACATGCACGAAGCGCTTGAGGCCACGCTCTCGGACAACCTCAAGTAAGACGAACACGCCATATACGTCTGTAGTAATGAATTCACCGGGGTCCATCAGTGACCGGTCAACATGCGTTTCGGCCGCAAAGTTGACGATGGCGTCGAAGCCCTCGCAGGCGCGCTCAACATCGTCCCGGTTACAGATATCACCCTGGACGAAAGAAAACCCTGGGCAAGAACGCAGGTCGTCGATGTTGGCGGGATTGCCGGCATAGGTCAGCTTGTCGAAAACACGCACCTGTTCGTAACCACGCTCAACAAGCAGTCGCGCAAATGTGCTGCCGATAAAACCGGCCCCGCCGGTGACAACAACACTGCGTATCGTCGTTTCTGTCATGCGTTCTCCGAAACTCTTCCGGCCCTCATCTCGCTGTGGCCGGCGTCTGTGATGCCCATTGTATGCACTGCGCTGTATGATCGTCACTTGACATGACGCGAACCGATTGAAGGCACTGAGCTGAGAATGCGCCCACAAGCAGTAACGTTCGACTTCCATAACACCCTGGCACGTTGTGACCGCTGGTTTCAATTGGAGATCCGTGACCTCGTGCCGGCTTTCCTGCGCTGGCACGCTCGGCAAGCCAGCTCAACGGTCTCTGACGCGACACTCGACCTCTCCGTGGAGCTGTATCGCAAGCTGCGGCTGGATATTATGCGGCACGGCGTCGAACAAGACGCCGCCAACTGCGTCAACGTTGTCACTCGCGAGCTCGGACTCGAGTTTGAGCCGGAAACAATCGAACGCGGTCTTCACGACGTCATGTATGCGGCATTAGACGATTCGCAACCAATCGAGGGCGTCGTTGCGGCGGTGCACGCTTTACGAGAGAAGGGAATCAAACTGGGGGTAGTGTCGAGCGCTGTCTACCACCCGTTCCTCGAATGGTCGCTTGAGAAGTTTGGTATTGACGACGCCTTCGAGGTCATCGTCACATCCGCCAGCTGTGGGTTCTACAAATCGCGCACGGAGATCTATGAGATTGCGTTGAGCGCGCTCAGCGTGACGGCAGAGCGGGCCGTCCACGTGGGCGACTCACACCGTTTCGACGTGGAGACCGCGCGCAAACTTGGAATGCAAACGATCTGGCTCGATGAAGGCGATGAAGCGACGGATTCGCATCGGGCTGACGTTGTTGTTACCTCCCTGGCCGGAGTTGATCTGATCCTCCTGAACGGGAGCCCGGAGTCCAGATCATGAGGTTCGATATCTTCACGATCTTCCCTGGTATTTTTCAGGGTCCATTCGATGAGTCAATTATCAAGCGGGCGATTGCCGCCGAACTCGTAGACATCCAGATTCATGACATCCGTGAGCACGGTATGGGGCGTCACCGCTCGGTAGATGACACACCATACGGTGGCGGTCCGGGAATGGTCATGGCCGCGCCGCCGTTATTCGATTCCGTGGGGTCTGTGCTGGGCGACGCACTAGGAACGCTTCCCGTGATTCTGACATCGGCATCCGGAGATCCGTTTACGCAAGTCATCGCGGAAGAGCTAAGCCTTGAGCCCCGAATCGCGATCCTGTGCGGCCGCTACGAAGGAATCGACCAGCGCGTTCGCGACCACCTCGTGACACGTGAGATCTCTATTGGCGATTATGTCTTGACTGGAGGGGAGCTCGCAGCGGCGGTCATGGTTGACGCGATAACACGCTTGATCCCTGGGGTGATCGATTCAGAGTCGTTGGCTGAGGAATCACACACTGCCGGACTGCTTGAGTACCCACACTACACTCGCCCAAACGAGTACCGCGGTTGGACAGTGCCTGATATTCTCCTGAGCGGTCACCATGCGAAGATCGCCGAGTGGCGCATGAAACAGGCCACCGAGCTTACCCGCCAGCGCAGGCCCGACCTGCTTGATAAGCTGAACCACCATCTGAAAGACCTGTAGTAGACTGACCTCAATCTCAGGGTATTGAATTGCGCGCAACGCGGGTATGACGGGGGCGGAATGTACCAGGGAGTAATCGCGCCAGCGGTCACCCTACTTCAACGCGACGGAACAATTGATGCCACCGCGAACTGTGCCCATGCCGACTTTCTTATCGAATCGGGCGTCGACGGACTCTATGTCCTCGGCATGACCGGCGAGTTCATGCATTTCAATCTCAGGGAACGCGAGGGGCTTGTCGCCACGATAGTGGAACATGTTGACAAACGGTTACCAGTGATTGTGGGTGCTGCAACAACCGCCACTCGTGAGGCAGTTCGCCTCTGCCGGCATGCCCAAGGAGTCGGCGCTGATGCGGTAACCGTCACAACACCGTACTTCTGGACATTGAGCGACCGGGAGGTAATTGGCCATTTCGCCACCATCGCCACCGCGGTCGATATTCCAGTTTTCATCTATAACGTTCCGCGCTACTCCGGGATTAATATCTCTAACGAGATTCTTGTAACGCTGCTGCGCGAACATCCGAACATCATTGGGATATTCGACTCGGTGGATAGCATGGACCATTTGCGCACGCGTATAGATGCGGTGCGCTCCATGAACCCGAATTTTTGCGTGTTCACGGGGAACGATGGGCAGCTGCTGACGACGCTGCAGCTCGGCGGAAACGGAACGGTGCCGGCAACAGCAAACATTGCGCCTAACGTCCATGTCGACATGGTCAAGGCTTACGAGTCGGGTGATTACGGAGCGGCTATCGAGTGCTTTCAGACTTTGTCGAAAAGCCTGGACATATTCATGGTACCGGGCTCTTTTCATAGCGTCATCAAGGAAGCCATGGTTATTCTCGGATTGGCACAAAGCTCAACCGTGCGCTCACCGGCGTTGCCGCTCACCCCTGAAAGTCGAGCGCGGTTGCGGGAGGTGCTGGTAAAGGCCGGCCTCGTGGCCATGCAGGGCCGGGAGTAAACATCGATGGACCTTCAGCCGGGAGGAATCTTTTCGTGGCTGCTTGTGGGTCTTCTGGCTGGCTGGATTGCTGGCACGCTCATTCGGGGCGCCGGCTTTGGCTGTCTCGGCAACACGCTCATTGGTGTTGTTGGGGCGTTTCTGGGCGGACTTATCTTTACGGCCATGGGCATAAGCGGGTCCGCGGGGTTCATCGGCAGTGTGGCCGTCGCCACCCTTGGCGCAGTCATTCTCCTCGCCATCGCAAACCTAGGAAGACGTTGATTGTCAACCATTGATCGCGCAATTGTGGTCCGCAATCTGGACAAGAGCTACCCTGTGGGCCGTCGTTCGGTGCCCGCATTACAGAACGTGGACTTGAGTGTCGCGAAGGGTGACTACGTTGCCATCGTGGGACCATCCGGCTGCGGAAAATCAAC